>JAITAW010000165.1 GCA_031283905.1 Treponema sp.
ATCAAATGCCGTTCGCTGCCGGGAGAACTTATGGTCTCTTTTACGATCTGCGTATCTTTCGATGCGATTGCCGTTTCGATAATTTCTTTGATTTTCGCGGACTCGGCGCTACCGAAATAGCGCTCGCATACGTCAAAAACGCTTTTCCCCTCAATATCCGCTGGCGCTTTACCCATGGCCATTTCCCTGAAAAAATTGTGGGTGTAATAGGCGACGTCTAATTCTTTGTCCAAAAGCAGGATGGTGTTTTTGCTGTATTTCAGCAACATGGTCATAAACTTTTCATGCCGGGACACTTCGTTCCTGAGTGTCCCTACAACCGCATGCTGCGTAACATTTACGGCGCTAAACCGTTCAACCTGGGCCTGCGCGGCGGAGAGCTTCCGGTTTGTTTTTTTCAGTTCCAGTCCAAGCCGCGCTATTTCGGCTTTAAGGACCGAGGGATCTTCAATATCAAGCTCAAACACGGGACGTTGTTCCTAAAGTACGCATACAATCACCGAAAAATTTTGTAGATGGTTCGACACTTTTCCGTTTTCGAGAATACTCGGAAACACTTCCCCGCCGGAATAGACAAAAAACCAGGGAACCCGCGCACCGATAGCCGAAGCGGCCATGTCGAGATATTCCCTCCATCGCGGTCCCAAAATCCAAAAACGGGAACAGCAGGCATATATGAGAACGCCCCGGCTTTCCGCGGACTTGCTTTCCGCTATGCTTTCCAGTAATGTTCCCGTTGATTCCACAACGTCTCTGTCGTCAATGGAACAGAAAGATATTTCCGCGTTTTCCGGCACCAAGCCGCTTATAGTCAAAGAACCGTTATCATGAACTTTCTGTGCGACGCGGAATACCTTTGACCCGTCCTTTTCGTGGATAAGTATAGGCATATTATGGACAACCGAAGCAGTCGAAAGGCCGATACTTTCAAGGTATTTGCTAATAGGTATCCCATTTATCGCATCAATGACGTTCAGTTTCGCGCCCGTAATTTTGGCGCACTTTGCCTGGAGGGATTGTTCGGTAACCGCCACAGTGTAAAATTTCGGCTTTACATCGCCGTAAAACGCCAGCAGCGCCATTGACGATTCGTACGCTTTCCCCTCGTAGATGACCAAACTCATCCTGTCTTCACTCTCATTGGTAATAGGCATAGTTCCGAACAAGGGTACGTCCTCTCCGGACGCCTTGTCCAGTTCCGCGACAAAAACATCTCCCCCCTCTCCTTCTCCCTTGAGCAACGGGGGAAAGGCAAATAACAGCGAGGGTTTTACGTCAAAACTCGCGGTTACCTCTTTGTATAACTCCGTTACGGGCTTTGCTATTTCGCTGGAATGTACCGCATCGCTTACGCCCGATGAAAAGCGGATGTCATCGCTGGTAAGCACCGTTACGGACAGCATCATGTCGCCGATAGCGCCAAAGTCCCCAGTGCCAGTGTGGTTGTCCCGACGGTAGGGATGCCGAGCCGTTTGCGCAGTTCTTCCACCACGCCGGATTCGATAAATTCATAGTAACAATGAACCAGCGCCGCCGAATTCTTTAACAGATTCTTGTCCGGCCTAAGCTGTTCCAGCAGGCTCGAAACGGCGGCCTCCACATCATCAATCTCTTCGGTATATGCCGCCAAAACTTTAATCATCGCTATCTCCTCTTGTTTGATTTCTCCTTTTCACCGGTTACCGTTTTTATATTTTCGAACAATACGTCTCTAAAGCACGCATACAATCACCGAAAAATTTTGCAAATGATTCGACACTTTTCCGTTTTTGAGAATACTTGGAAACACTTCCCCGCCGGAATAGACAAAAAGCCAGGGAACCCGCGTACCGATAACTGAAGCGGCTCTGCCGGATTCTTCCCTCCATCGTGGGCCCAAAATCCAAAAACGGGAACAGCAGACATATAAGAGAATACCCCTGCTTTTCGCCGCCTTGCTTTCCATTATGCGTTCCAGTAATGTTCCCGTTGATTCCACAACGTCTCTGTCGTTGATGGAACAGAAAGATATTTCCGCGTTTTCCGGCACCAAGCCGGTTATGCTCAGAGAACCATCATCATGAACCTTTAGCCCGGTGCGAAATACTCTTGACCCGCCCTCCTCATGGAGAAGCAGGGGCATATTATAGGGAACCGAAGCAGGCGGAAGGCCGATACTTTCAAGGTATTTGTCAACAGGCATCTCGTTTATCGTTTCAATGACGTTCAGTTTCGCGCCCGTAATTTTGGCGCGCTTTGCCTGGAGGGATTGTTCGGTAACCGCCACGGTGTAAAATTCCGGCCTCACATCGCCGTAAAACGCCAGCAGCGCCATTGACGACTCGTACGCTTTCCCTCCGCAGATGACCACGCTCATCCTTTCCCCGCTTGCGTTGGTAACGGGCAGGGTTCCGAACAGGGGTACGTCCCCTCCGGACGCCTTGTCCAGTTCCGCGACAAAAACATCTCCCCCCTCTCCTTCTCCCTTGAGTAGCGGGAAAAAGGCAAATAACAGCGCGGGTTTTACGTCAAAACCCTCGGTTACCTCTTTGTACAGATCCGTTACAGGCTTTGCGATTTCGCCGGAATGTACCGCATCGCTTACGCCCGATGAAAAGCGGATGTCATCGCTGGTAAACACCGTTACGGACAGCATCATGTCCCCGATAACGCCTGAAACCCCCAGCGCCGTTGTGGTTGTCCCGACGGTAGGGATGCCGAGCCGTTTGTGCAGTTCTTCCACCACACCGGATTCGACAAATTCAAAGTAGCAGTGAACCAGAGCCACGGAATACTTTAACAGATTCTTGTCCGGCCTAAGCTGTTTCAGCAGGCTTGAAATCGCGGCTTTTACATCATCGATCTCTTCGGTATACGCACTCAGAATTGTAATCATACCTATCTTCTCTCTCCTCTTGTTTGACTTTTCCTTATTCGCCGATTACCGTTTTTATCTTTTCGATCAATAGCTTTTTTTCAATCGGCTTTTTTATATAGCCGCTCGGGCTGAGATGGGCGGCCTTGTTCACAATATTAAAACTGGATTCGGAAGACATAAAGATGACAGGAGGATTGTTGTACCAGCTTTGCTCCCGCATATACTGAAGAAATTCTATGCCGTTCATACCGAGCAACAGAATGTCAAGCAAAATAAGATCAAAGTTGTTTGTATGCAGCATCGAGATTGCCCTTGCCGTATTTTTTGCCGCATAGATTTCGTATTTACGGTAAAGGAAGTCCTCAATAATATCAATGACCTCCGTCTGATCGTCAATCACCAGAATCTTTTTCATAATACCCTTCTTTAGTATGCAACCGCATGCCCGTAGCGCGCTTTGAACAAACCGCCTCCAAAGATTACTATATAGAGACGCGTCCATTTGGTCAATACCCACCGATTACCGCCTGTATCTTTTCGAGCAATAACTCTTTTTCGATAGGCTTTTTTATATAGCCATCCGGGCTGAGATGAGCAGCCTGGTTAACAATTTTAAAACTGGATTCGGAAGACATGAAGATGACGGGGGTATTGTCGTACCAGCTTTGCTCTCGTGTATACTGAAGAAATTCCATGCCGTTCATACCGGGCAACAAAATATCAAGCAAAATAAGATCAAAGTTGTTTGTACGCAGCATTGAGATTGCCCTTGCCGTGGTTTTTGCCGCGTAGATTTCGTACTTACGGTAAAGGAATTCCTCAATAATATCAATGACCTCCACCTGATCGTCAATCACCAGAATTTTTTTCATAAAACTTTCTTTGTATGTAATCGCAAGACAGTAGCATACTTTGAATAAACTGCCTACGGTACATCTTGCCTCCAAAGATTTACTATAAGAGGTACGTCCATTTGTGTCAATACTCGTTGATTATCGCTTTATTTTTTCGATCGGTAGATCTTTTCCGATAGGCTTTCTATAATAGCCCTCCGGGTCGAGATGAGTAGCCTGGTTACCAATTTTAAAACCGGAGAGGAATTCTTGAAAAAGGCTGCGTTATGTCGGAAAGCAGGGCATGAAATGGGCGTGGACGAGGAATCAACGGGGAACTTCAAAAGCAAAAAAAGGCGGAAGCCGGCGTTTAACGCCTTCAAGAATCTAGTCCAGTCGCTGTTTAACACGATAATAAAAGAATTTGAGAAAAGCGCCAAGGCGGGGGAAGAGGCGAGGAAACTGGCGTTCGGGGACAAGATGGTTCAGTTATTAATGACGATACCTGGTTGCAGGGGGGGGGGGGGGGTAGTACGGTACTCCACGGGAGCATAACGAAACGCGGGTCTGCGGAATTACGGATGGCGCTCTTACAGGTAGTTATGGGGAAGAGGCGTCTTAGAGCGCAAACGCCGGACTGTCGGTTAACGCTGCGGTATGAAGCAAAGAAAAAGAGCAAAGGCATCGGCAGTACCATACCAGTGGGCAGGCCGGAAGGTAGGAGTAATAATATGGCATATGTTGAGTGATATGGAAAGTATTTGACGTATCATTAATGGTAGACAAAATGATGAAGAAAGCGGATGCCATGAGTAAAACCGCGTTCCCTGTCGCAAGCGGCATACGCAAAAGATAACGAAAGTTTAAAAAAGAAACTCCCCAATGGGGGAAATACATCCCTGAAAAGACGTGAGAGTAAATCTGAGTTGGAAAAAACGAACAGGTTCGTTTCCAAATTCAATAGCTCTTTTGGTTAAGCGCCAATCTCCAGTTTCTAACCGGCATCCTCCATCTCCGGCGCATTCCATATCGCCAAATACACTGTATCGTATATAACCCGTCCGCCCCGTCTTCTCTTGACGCATACCAAAATCATCCGCGCCGTTCGCGCCTTCACGCTTATCTCAAAGCCGCCGCTTCGGGTTGCGTAGTCTTTCTCCAAAACTGGCTGCGCCCAATGCCAAGCCCGATCTCCCCTCTCATTTCCAGGGTATCGGTTTTGTATTTGCCGCCGTCCGCCTTGTGGTACACGATCTTACACTTGTACATTTTACCGTCTTCCGGATTGATGATGTTGCCACCCGACCACTGCCCTTCTTTCTCCCGGTGCAGACCAAAAATCCACGGCGTTCCCACCACACGCATCCGATTCACAGCGCCGCTAACCGGAAAACCCTTGTAACTCTCCTTACATACCTCCGCGAGTTGCGTTTGCGGAAAGTCCGCGACCGAGAGCATTTTTCCGCATAAAAGCCCGTCTTTTTCCAGATAAATCTCCCACCCCGCCGTTGTTTTTCCGGTTCTTTCATCAACACTAAGCCAGAACCCTTCCGCCGGATCTTCCGCCGGACTTTCCGCGACACACAAACCCGCGCTTAAAAGCGCCAAACATGCCATAAAAAACAGCTTTCTCAATCTCTTTCTCCCTAATAAAAAATATTGAAAACAAGCGAATATCCGCGTTGTGTCAAAGCTTTGAATATTGAACCCTTTCCAAAACCCGGTTGGTTTTGGAAAAACCTTTATTCGCGGTGGGGTTTAATACCCCGCCCCAGGGCGTCCCTTTAGGGCGGTTAACATTGGCAGCGCCGGCAAAAAACGGTAGTAGACGGGTTTGCCGCCATGTAAACCTCCGCAATTACATAATTTCCTTACGGAACGAACCTCGTAAATGATGTAACGCTTACACGATACCCGGCCCTTCGGGGCGGGGAGGTTCATTTATTCAAAAAATTCAAAAATCCACAAGCGCAACGGCTGTTAGTATACATAAAGCCCGCCTGAATGTAAACAACCGGGACGCATTGACTTTCAACTCCATGTTGATATAGCATACTGTTGAGGGAAAAAATGAAACAGTTGAAACAATCGTTACTCGCCAGTAAGATCGGCGATATAGAAGCCGTTTTATACGACGCGCTGCCTTCTTCAGCGGACAGCGAATGGATAAACGCCGTGTTTTCCCATGCGGACGTTTCTCCGGCGGCGGCGCGGGCGCTCATTGATCCCGCGT
>JAITAW010000174.1 GCA_031283905.1 Treponema sp.
GGAGGGCCTGAAATCCGTTTGTCATACCGGCCACTTCGCCATTGCCGGGTTCCGCCGCGATAACGGCCCGCAGTTTATTAACCGCGACGCCCCCGACTGGCGGGAGGCCGCGCAAACCCACCGCCCCTCCCGCAGCCGTTCCTGCCGCAAAAACGGCCATTGTTCGCGGGCCTCCGGCCCGAACCGGACAGAAAACAACGACTTCGTCAGAAATTATGCCGGCTGTCGGCGCTGCGAAATCCCGGAGAAACCCGGCGCCCTTAATCGCGTATACCGCTTCCTGTTCAAAATGTTTTACCTAAACCTTTTCGGTTACTTTTTGAAATGTCTCATCACGGGGCCTTCCCGTCAAAAACGCGCGGACAATCACACCGCGTCTAGCAAGAAAACCCGCCCCGCGGGCGGGTTGCGGGTTTTCTTGTTGTGTGCTATTATGGGGACATGGTCTACGAATGTACCTTGCGGGTGCGCACGTACGAGTGCGACAGTTACGGACATGTCAATAACGCGAATTACCTCAACTATCTTGAGTACGCGAGGTATGAATTTCTTAAAAACATTCGGTTTGATTACCCCTCGGCGATAGCGGCGGGATACGGGGTGTATGTCGCGCGCGTTGAAATCGACTATAAGCGTTCCGCGAAAGCGGACGAAGAACTCGTCATACGCTCATGGCCCGTCAAGAAGGGAGCCGTAAGCGGCGTCATAGCGCAAAAGATTCTGCGGGGCAAAGACGAGATCGCGGACGCCGCAGTTACCTGGGCTTTTGTCGATTCAAACGGGCGGCCCGTAAAAATACCCGCCCAATGGGACGTTCCCGGCTTGTCTCCCCTCCTGACCGGTCCGCCTTCCCCCGCGCCAAACCGGTGAAATAAAGCGTATACCATAGCGGACCTCCTTACGGATCGCTCAAAAGCGTCCCCGCCGCGAATGTCCCCCACGATGCCAGAACCGCCGCCGCAAGTATAACCATGCCGGACGCGGATGTCTTTTGGGCCGCGTCCGTATGGGGCGGAAGCGGTTCGTCTGCCGCGGATAATTCAAAGAGAATGGCGTCAATATCCGCGACAAGGCTTTTAGGCGACAGGCGGCGTTTCCGTCCGGTGAGCGCCGCGAATATACGGAGCGATTCACCCAAAAGCCCTCCAAAAGCGCCCGGAAGCCGCAGGTCTTGCCGGACGCCCGCCTTCGACAGCATGATAAGCCCTTCCAGGGTTACGGCGCGGCGGATTCCCGCCAATAAAGCGCCTTCCGTTATTCTGAACGCGCCGAAAGACGCCAGCACCCGCCCGTATGGCGCGAGCAGATTGAACGCTACGATGCCGGCGATCACAAGCACAGTCGCCGGTACGCTGGTTTTCTTGCCGAGCGCCGCCGCAAAAAACCAAAACAACAGAAATTGGGCAATTCTGCCAAAGGTGTTTGGATTGAAAAGCAGGGACGGCATGGCGAGCAATCCGGCTATGCATAGCGCCCGGCCGCCGCACCGGCGCGCTATTTTTATTCCGCTCACTTCATGCTCGCCCTTCGATCCCGCACGGTCTGGAGATACGCCTGTAAATCGTCTTTTCGCTCCCCGGCGATAAGGGCTTTCAGCCTGTCAAGGCTGCCCTCGAATTGCGCGACCCGCCGCAAGAGTTCGCGCTTGTTTTCAAGGAAAAGCTCGGTCCACTGCGGGGCGTTGAGCATGGCGATGCGGGTGAGATCTTCAAAACTGCCGCCTCCGAAGCGGGTAATGGTACTATCCGGTTCGCAGTCAATGAGAGCCGCCGCGATGACGTGGCAAAGCTGGCTCGTAAAGGCGATTTTCCGGTCGTGATCTTCAGCGGTAGTCTCGGTTACGCGGCTAAATCCCATGCGGTAGATGACGTTTTTAATGAATTCGATGTTTTCGGCTTTATTGCGTTTAAGCGGAGTGAGAATATAATTTTTTCCCGTAAAGACGCAGCTCTTCGCTTGCGCGAAGCCGCCTTTTTCGCTTCCCGCCATAGGATGACCGGGAACAAAGTCAAGATCGGGACGCAGCTTTTCTTCCATTGCCGTAACGATGGGCGTTTTCACGCCGGCAATGTCGGTAAGAAGCGCTCCCGTACCAAAAGAGGGCATCCATGTGTCCAAGAACGCAAGCATGGTCAAAGGATTGAGGCACAGGTACACAACGTCGCACACGGGAAGCATTTCTTGCGGATCGAGAAAGCCCGCGTCAATGACCCCGTTTCTCTTTGCCGTCTCAAGCACGGCGGCGTCAACATCGCAGGCAAGTATGCACCGCGTTTTGCCGCGCAATGCCAGAGAAATAGCGCCTCCCATTAGTCCTAAACCAACAACGCCGAATGTACAGTCTTCGATTTTCTTCATTAATACACCTCCCGGATGAGCGTGACGCCGGCTGCGTCCGCCTACGCCAGCCGCTTCCCTTCCAGTTCCGTGTATTTTTCCAGCATCTTCATTAATTCGGCGAAGGCGGCGGGCGTCATGGACTGCTCGCCGTCGCACAGGGCTTTTTCCGGGTTGTCATGAACCTCTACGATAACGCCGTCCGCTCCGGCCACAACCGCTACTTTTGAAAGCGCCGGCACCATCCACGAGAGTCCCGCGGCGTGGCTCGGATCAACGATAACCGGCAGGTGGCTCTGTTTTTTCAAAGCCGGAATCGCGCTTATGTCGAGCGTGTTTCTGGTATAGGTTTCAAAGGTGCGGATGCCCCGTTCGCAGAGGATGACGTTGTTATTGCCGCCCGCCATGATGTACTCCGCCGCCATGAGCAGTTCGGTGAGCATCGCCGCGTAACCGCGTTTTAGGAGAATGGGTTTTTTGCAATGGCCGAGTTCTTTGAGCATGGAGAAATTCTGCATGTTGCGCGCGCCGACCTGAATAATGTCAACGTCATTGAACAGATCGAGTTGCTGCATATCCATCAACTCTGTAACAATGGGCAAACCGGTCGCTTTTTTTGCCTCAAGAAGCAGTTCAAGGCCGTTCGCCCCCAAACCCTGGAAACTGTACGGGCTGGTGCGGGGCTTAAACGCGCCGCCGCGCAGAAAGCCCGCTCCCGCTTTTTTTACCGCCCGGGCAATCGAAACGATCTGATCATGGGTTTCTACAGAACAGGGGCCGGCGATAACGCCGAAAAAACCATCGCCGATGCGGTGAACCGTCCCGTCGCCTCCGGCTATGCTGACGCCGGTGTCGTCCGGGCGCATCTTCCGGTTCGCCCGCTTGTACGGTTCCTGCACCCTGATAACTTTTTCCACCAGGTGATGGGCTGAAAGCGCCTCGGCGTCAATAGCGGCGGCGTCACCCACAAGGCCGAGTACGGTCTGAGACATACCCTCCGAGAAATGCACCTGAACGCCTTGTTTCTCCAAATCCGCCGCAAACAAACGGATTTTCTCTTCAGGAACACCTTGTTTTATTGCTATAATCATAACATCTTCTCCTTTTTACGCAATAACCGCATCGCGGAAAGCAATGACGCGAAAGACAGTAGTATAGAAAGAAACCGTATATACCCCGGACCGACTACAAGCATGTTGTACGCGCCGTGTATCGCGGTTGCCGATAGGAACCGCCATATCGCAAGGCGCGGATCGTTTTTAAAAGCCGCCGCCGCCGTTCCATCACGCGCCCCGCAAGCGCCGTGCAGGGGCGCGGCGGTAAACGCCCGTAGAACCGCTATCCTCATATCAGAAGCGCCGTAGGAGACGCTCTCGATCATGGCAAAACCCAAACCGGCAATAAGGCCGGCGGCTGTTCCATAGGTGAAACTATCGGCGTCTTTACCTTCCAGCCTTAATAGTTTGCCGCTGATTCGGAGGATGAGCGACACAATGAGCAGTTTGCTTCCTTCTTCGACAAGCGCGATGCGGATAAAAACATTGAAAAGAATATCTTTCATGGCAATGCCGGTTGCCGGAGGCATATAGTACTGCGCGACCGCGGCGAGCGCCAAAGAAAAAACGCCGCCCAAAAGACAGAGTAAAAACCAGAACGCCGGTACCGGAAATTGACGGCGCCGAAACCAGAGAAATGCCGCGACAACGGGCAATGCGGATATGAATATTAGCAAAAACAACACACCCATCAAAACAACCGGGTTCAACCGCGCCTAATTGCGTCAAATTTTGGAACAGTCTAGCCATACTATAGCTATTTTGTTATGATACGTCTATGGGGGAAAAAATACTACTGCTTTTGGGACCGAAACATTCGGGAAAAACAAGCGCGGCGCTGGCGCTGGCGGAATCCTTGCGCTGTCGTTGCATTGATCTGGACGCTCTTATCGAAACAAGAACCGGCAAGACGCCGCGTACGCTTTATCGGGAGGGCGTCGAGGCGTTCAGACGCGCTGAGGCTGAATCCTTGACTGAAGTCTTGCGGGAATCGTTCGTAGCGGATCGCGCCGCGTCAGCGTCCGGCGGCGAAGACACCCGCTATACCGTGGTCTCAACAGGCGGCGGCATCATAGACAACGGGGAGGCTGTCTCCGTTATCAAAGCGTCAGCATCACGAAACAACGCGAAGCGTTCCGTTGTATTGGTGTTCCTTGAAGTTTCGGCAAAGACCGCGTGGAACCGCATCTGCCGGGGCGTGGAAGCGGGCGGGGAACTGCCTCCCTTCCTCCAGACAGAGACGCCGGAAGAGACGCACCGGCTTTTGCATGAGCGGAGGAATCGCGCTTATAAAGATATTGCCAGCTTCACGGTCGTGGCTGAACGCAAAACAGAGGAAGCCATAGCCGCGGAAATCCTGCGAAGGGGGCGTTTTTGCAGATAAAACTCAAAATATATGACATACTATTGATCATCGCGGTTATTATTCTCGCGGCAACAACCATTTTTGTAAAATTTGGATTTAACGACGCGCTGGAAACCGCGTTTCCGGCGCATGTGCTTCCGGCGCGTGATACGCTTGTTGTAGCCCATTTCTGGCAAGACGACACGGTGGAAAGCGCCTTGCGTATGCTCGCAGAAGCGTTTCGAAAACAGAATCCCGATGTTTTTATTGAATTCCGTGATTATTCCTATGCGGCTATGCAGGACATGCTGCTTGTTCCCTTGCCTGAACAGATCACGGATAAAAAACAAAAAGATTTTGCGTCTTCCGATATTTTTGTGTTTGATCCCCGCTGGCTTTCTGAAATGATCCGCAATGACACGCTTGAACCGCTTTCGGATTACATACAGGAAGCCGAAGATGAGCCGGCTGATACATGGGCTGTTCCGCTTACCGCCAGCATTGACATTCTCTTTTACAACATTGACGTTTTGAAAGCCGTAGGTTTTGAACGTCCGCCGAAAAACTGGACGGAATTTGAGAAGTACGCAAAGGTTTTAAGCAGTCCGGGCCGCTACGGCTGGACGTTTTCTTTAGTCTCGGACGGTTATCCTGAAATATACCCGTGGATATGGGCGGCGGGCGCCGCTATGCTGGAGAAGACTGGCAACGGGACTAACCCCGCGGAGGTAATCCCCGCGTTTAACAACCCGGCTGTTGTAGAGACGCTTGACTTTATCAATTCTCTTAAAAACGCGGGCGTTATCGCGCCTAACGTATCCGCAAAGACGAAGGCCCAGAAAATCAATGAATTTACCAGCGGCAAGGCGGGCATGATGATTGCTTCCATAGAGGATATTGAGGCTGTCCGCCGGAAGATGGGCGACACCAGCTTCGGCGTGACTACCGTTCCCCACCCCGATGATTTTGCGGGCAGCCGTCCTATTTTCGGGGTGAGAAACGCCTATGCGGGCATTAGAAAGGACAGCAAGCGTAAAGAGGAAGCGTGGGCGTTTATTTCTTATCTTGCCGGACAAAGTCCCCTTCTTGCCAACGCTATTCATGCGCTGCCCGGAAACGGAAACACGCCGGTTTCTTCCAAAGATGATTCTCTTTATAAGAAAGTCTATGACATGTATGAAAGCAGCGAGCAGGTACGGGAGTTTATCGGCGTTCCGGACGTTCGGGCGCTTGACGCCGTTGTACGGGACGCGCTTGACGCGCTGTTTGAAAATGGGCAGATTCCTGATGAAACGGCGCGTACTATTCAGGGGCGCTGGGAAGAGGCGTTGGGATTTTCCAAAAACTAAGAGTCGCGTTACCGTCCGGCAATGCCGGACGGCAGTTCAGCCCGGAACCCCGCGCTCCGCGCCGCCTGAAGTCAGGCTCGTTTTTCGCGGTTCACGCTTGAAAGAACGGCGGAATATGGTATACTGCCCTTATGAGTGATTGTATTTTTTGTAAGATCATACGCGGTGAAATTCCGTCAAAGAAAATCTATGAGGACGATGAAATGCTTGCGTTTCATGACGTAGCCCCCCACGCGCCGGTTCACTTCCTCATTATTCCCAAACGCCATATCAGAAACATCATGGAAACAGAAACCGCCGATGTTTCCCTGCTTGGGAGGCTCCTGTACAAGGCTCAGGAGCTGGCTAAAGACATGGGCTGCGGGGAGAACGGCGCCCGTTTTGTCGTCAACTGCAAAAAAGACGGCGGCCAAACGGTGGACCACCTGCATCTCCATGTTCTTGGCGGACGTTTTCTCGACTGGCCCCCGGGATGATTGTTCCTGGGGCGTACCCGCACGAGTAGTATCCGCCTGAAACGGTGTAAACTAACACTGCGTTTAATGAACCTCCCCGTTGCGAATAAAAAATCCAAAGCCGATCCGCTTCTTAGCGGAAGCCGCTGGCTTTGGGTTCCTTTTTTTAATAGGTACGCTCCCTATGAGCGTGTTCATAGGGAGCGTACCTATTTCACTTTTTGAACCATGTGAACGGGTTATACCATTTTTTCTCACTTGATGTCGGCGATGATGATGAACCTGATGAACCGCCTCCGATGCCGCCGTTGCTCATAACGATGCCTTCCTTGGTAACCGTAGTGCTTTCGGTGTTATTTGTCGTTACATCTTTGAGGGTACCCTCAGTGTATTTTATGGCCGTGGCGGAAGCATACCATGTCTCCTTGGGAGATAAGTATAATCCCATAAATTTTTTACCTTCCCGTTTAACATCAATCGTTACATTGACGATTCCGTCGGCGCCGAGAGCGTGCGCTTCTTTCAGGAGAGCGTTATAGGTAAAGATTTCACCCCGGTTGTTTTCTATTACATTTTCCGTAAAGACCAATCCAAGGGAAGTGAAGTCTTTTGCCGGAACCGAGATTGCCGAGAAAGTCCCCATGTTTTCCCCGCCAATCGTAACGCAGCCAATAGCCGAAAATCCGAATGCCAGCGCGCAGGCTGCCATTCCCACAAGAAACAGTTTTTTCTTCATAACTGTCCTCCTAAAAATAATATTCCCCCATACGGGGGAAACAAGAGGACCAAACGTATTGTAGTATCCGCCTGAAACGGTGTAAACTAACACTGCGTTTAGCAAAGCCCGAAGCCGGTATGCTTCTTGTCGGAATACGCCGGCTTTGGGCCCCTCTTTTTAATTGATACGCCTGCTATGAACACGCTCATATATGAACGTACCTATCTTCACGGCGTTACCGCCGGAAAATACTTTTTCACTCCGGTATACGCTACGGCCTATGCCGGAAGGCTGAACCGTCCCGTTTCAGCCATCCGAACCGTTCCGTCTCAGCCCCCTGAACCGTCCCGTTTCAGTCCCTTGAACCGTCCCGTCTCAGGGAACCGGTCCGCCTACGGTCAGCGTAAAGCCGCTTATTATGGTTCGAGGGCTTTTCAAGACGCTGCCGCTCGACCCGTTGAACTGTGTCTTGATCTCTACCTTCCACTTGCCCGCTTCCAGCGCCGGTATCACTCCCAGCACTTTTGACGCCGCGTTCTCACCTAAATGCCCGGCCACTTTTACCCGCCGCGCCGGATCATCCGCTGATACGAAATATACGCCCGCTTCCGCGTCTTCCCCGGCTACTTTTATCTTGTGTCCAGCTATGCCGAATATCCCGCCGGGCGTGAGCGCGTCGTTCACCGACTCCGTCGTTATGTCCGTAAACTCGTCGATATATCCCGTAACGTCGGCCACGCCTTCCACCTCAACCACGATACGGTCCGCGAGCGCCCGCAGCGGCGCGAGGGCGCGGAACCGGAACGTTACCGGATGCTTTTTCGCGTCACGCCCCTCGGTAACCTTGTCGAACGTTCCGCCCACGTTGGGGTGAATCGAGAAGTAGCCGGTGTTGACCGCGAACCCGTTGCGGAGCTGGTACGCGGCCTCGCCGAGAAACTGTCTCACATGCTCCACGAGATCGTCGTAATTGCCGGTGAAGCCGCCCCTGTTCTTGAGCGCCGCGCAGACTTCCTCGACCGAAAGGCTCGCCTCGTTAATCGTACGGGCGAGGTAGGCGCCTTCCACGTTGAGAAGGTAATTGGGATAGAGTCGTACCCTGATACGGTGTAAGACCTCGTTTATGACATTAATGAGCGCCATAACAACCTCCTTGTAAAGTAAAGAATAGAACGCGAGAAAAGACTATATAAAGAAATAACGGGATTTTAAATCCGTTTAAGAAAGAACCTAAAGAATGCGGGGGGGGGGGGGGGTATCTCTTCCATGGTGTCGCGCCGGTAGTTCTCACGCCCGTAACGGATACGCGCACGGAGATCGCCGCGCGGAGCGTCACGGAGGAAATGTATCATACCGGCAAGAAATAAACCCATGCGAAAGAGTATACGGCGTGAAAGAAAGTATGTCAAGAGCGTTTCGTATAATTCAGGCAAAAATAACGCGGTTTTTAAAAAGCTTGATACGAAGGGGGGACCGGCGGTTTGCCGCCCGCCGCGATGTATGGGTCCGCGGCGGACAAGCGTACTTACACGGGCCGCGCGGCAGGGTAAAACCCTCACTTGAAACAAATCCGGTTAACCTATATACTAAAGGCGCTTTTTAACAATGGCATGGTTTGAAAAAGCATACGTATATATTTGTTGGAGTGTCTTATGAAAACTGTTCGTAATACGCATATAATCTGTACGATGGGTCCGGCCGTAGATTCGCTTGATATGGCGCGATCCCTCATCAGGAAGGGCATGAATATCGCGCGATTCAACTTCTCCCACGGTAGCCATGAGGAACATGGGGAACGCATCGCGCTGGTGCGGCGGGCTTCGGAGGCCGAAGGCGTTCCGGTCGCGCTTATGCTGGACACCAAGGGTCCCGAAATCAGGACCGGCGTGGTGAAAGAGGGCGGCGAGGTTGAACTAATCAATGGAGAGCAGTGGGACGTCATGGCGGAAATTGACGCGGCGCGGCTGTTCGGCGGGGAAGGCGCGTTTACCCGGAAGGGGCGGCTCACCGTGAGCTACGCGCGGCTGGCGGACGATATAAAAACGGGCGCGCATATCCTGATCGCGGACGGTCTTTTTGCGCTTGTGGTGAACGCCATTGAAGGGCGCGTCATAAAATGTACGGTTGAGGCTGGCGGAGAGCTTGGCTCAAAAAAGAATGTCAATATTTTGGGCGTTCATACACGGCTTCTGGCAATGAGCGAACAGGACAAGGCTGATCTTCTTTTCGGGCATCAACAGGGCATGGACTATGTTTCAGCGTCCTTTATCCGCAAGGCGTCCGATGTTACCGACATTCAAAAGTACCTCGCCGCAATCGGGTCCGATATGCAGGTGATTTCCAAGATAGAAGATGATGAAGGGTTAAACAATATAGAAGACATCATCCGCGTTTCGGCGGGCGTCATGGTGGCGCGCGGCGATCTTGGCGTACAGATTCCGCCTGAACGGGTGCCGATTGAGCAGAAGCGCATTATTAATCTGTGCAACCTGAAAGGGAAGCCGGTTATCACCGCGACCCAGATGCTTGATTCGATGATTCGCAACCCAAGGCCCACGCGCGCGGAAGCGGGCGATGTGGCGAACGCCATTCTTGACGGCGCGGATTGCGTTATGCTTTCCGGAGAGACCGCCAACGGCGCGTATCCCGAACTCGCCGTTGAAATGATGGATCGCATCGCCCGTACCGCGGAAGCGTCCGAAGCCTACGCGAAAACCCTCGCTCATCGCCATCGTCTTTTGGGCAGAAACGAACACGACTTGAGCCACATTATCGCGGAGGCCGCGACCATGACCGCCGATAGCATAGGCGCGGTTTGTATTGTTACGCCGACTTTGAGCGGACGCACGGCGCAGCTTATCAGCAAATACCGCCCAAAGATCCCGATTGTCGCGGCCGCCTGCGATGAAAAGGCCGGGCGCAGGCTGCTTTTGTGGTGGGGCGTGTCGCCGGTGGGCATTCAGAAAGAAAGCGATTCCGAAGCCGTAATACAGGGGTGTATAGCCGCCGTAATTAAGGAAGGTTTCGCGCGGCCCACTGAAAAGGTGGTTATTACCGCCGGCTTGCCCCTGGGCTCGCCGCTTACGGCAAACTGTATTCGCGTTCACCTCATCGGCGCCGTATTGAGGCGTGGGATGCAGGGCTTTGGCGGACGGGCCGGCGGGCGCGTTGTCCGCGCCGCGGATTCACAGGAAGCCGCGACCGTTTTGAAGCAAAAGGGCGGCGAGATCCTTTTGACCCACACGCTGGATGAATCGTTTACGCCCATTATCCGTATTATTGACGGAGTTATTTTGGAAGGCTCCTCCGAGCTGTCGAAAGACTACATTCTCAATATCAACCCGAATATCGCGTACGTGGAGCAGGTACCGGATGCCATGCGTTTTTTTGAGGATCGGCTTACCGTAACCATAGACGGCGCGGAGCGGACGGTGTATGAGGGCAGAATGTAAAAGGCGGAGGATCAGGCGCGCGGTAACGGCCCTGATCCTCCGGCCCGGAGACCACAAGCGGCCTGAGCTTTTGGAATCTGTGCGTATGCGGGGGAACAAATCCCCCGCATACGCGGTTTTCCGCGGCAAGCCGCGGGGTATTAAACCAAAAAGGGCTATGCCCTGAATAATGAATTAAAAGAATAAATAAGAATACCGGTCCTTTTATAGAACTGACCGTATATGCTATATAATAACGCTTGTTTTTACCTGCCTGTTGAAACAAGCAAGGAACAATGATCAATGCTGGAACCTATTTTTCACACGCTAAAACAGGCGCAAAACGTTCTTGCGCAACAGAATCGTGAGCAAAAGGACGCGGCGCTCAAGGCGGTACGCGCCGCGATTAACGCGGAACGCGCCGCTATTCTCGCCGCAAACGCGATTGATGTGGATAAGGCGCGTTCCGCCGGTATGAAAGAAAGCCTGATAGACCGTCTGTCTCTCACCGAAACGCGCATTGACGGCATCATAGAAAGCGTTGACGCCATCACCCGGCTTGAGGATCCAATCGGTTTGGTGAGGGCGGGCTGGAAAACGCCGAACGGACTTTTCATTGAACGGATAACCGTGCCTTTGGGCGTTGTTGCCGTCATCTACGAATCTCGCCCTAATGTTACGGTAGACGCCTTCGCCTTGGCGTATAAGGCGGGCTGCGCCGCGCTGTTGCGGGGATCCTCGGCCGCGCTTGTGTCTAACCGCGCCATTGTTTCCGCGATACAAGCAGGACTTGCCCGCAACGCGGCGGGCGTTCCTGACGCGGTTGCCCTTGCGGATTCGGGCAGCCGCGATGAGATTGACGAGATCCTTCAAGCCCGGGGATATATTGACGTGGCGCTCCCGCGGGGAGGGCGCGACCTTATCCGGCGGGTGGTACAAAATGCGCGTATTCCGGTGATCGAAACCGGAGAAGGCAATTGCCATATCTTTGTCGATGAATCGGCGGATATTGAAAACGCGGTTGACATCATTGAAAACGCGAAAATCCAGAAGCCCGGCGCGTGCAACGCGGTTGAAACCGCGCTGGTTCATAAAAACGCCGTCCGCATGCTCATGCCGCTTTTGGCGGAACGGCTTGCCGGAAAAGTGGAACTCCGCTGCGATGAACGCGCAAAAAACGCCGCCCCAATCGTGTCCGGCGTCATTAAAGATGCCGCCGAAGACGACTGGGCGACCGAATTCCTTGATTACGTGCTGGCGGTTAAGACTGTGGATACGCTTGATGAAGCGATTGCGCATATCAACCGCTACGGGACGCGGCATTCGGAAGCCATTCTCACTAATGATCTAAGGGCGGCGGAGCGGTTTCACCGGCAGGTAGACGCCGCGTGTGTGTATGTCAACGCTTCAACCCGTTTTACGGACGGCGGCGAGTTTGGCTTTGGCGCGGAACTCGGCATCAGCACGCAAAAATTCCACACGCGGGGGCCAATGGGCATAGACGCGCTCACCGCCATAAAGTACCGGATAACGGGCAATGGACAGATAAGGCTTGGTTAAATAGATGACGGCAAAACTCATAGCGGAAGCGCGAAAGATCGTGATAAAAATCGGATCAAACACCTTGGCAGACAAAAACGGCAGAATAAGCGTCTCTTTTTTAGAGTCTCTTGCCGAACAGATGTCGGAGCTTTTTAGGCGGAACAAACAGATCATACTGGTTTCTTCGGGCGCCCAAATCGCGGGACTTTCCACGCTTGACAAGTGGGAGCGAAAGAAGGACATACATTACCGGCAAGCGCTTTGCGCTGTAGGACAGGTTGAACTCATGGTTGCGTGGCAGCGCGCTTTTGCCCCGCACGGTCTCCACATAGGGCAAATTCTGCTTACACAGGACGATTTTGGCGACGACCTCCGCAGTCTCAACATGCGGAACACGATTTTTACGCTGGTTGACGAAGGAA
The DNA here is from genome assembly GCA_031283905.1 of Treponema sp. Lineage (GTDB taxonomy): Bacteria > Spirochaetota > Spirochaetia > Treponematales > Breznakiellaceae > JAIRKH01. The sequence goes on from JAITAW010000174.1 coordinate 12,655, forward strand.
TTATCCCCATCATCAATGAAAACGATACCGTGAGTGTGGATGAAATCAAGATAGGCGACAACGATACGCTGGCGGCTCAGTCTGCCGTTCTGTGGAGCGCGGACCTGCTTATCTTGTTTAGCGACATAAACGGGCTTTACACCAAGAATCCCAAGGATTACAGCGATGCCGAGCTTATAACCGAAGTGAAAGATATTGCTTCGGTACGGGCAGACATCAGCATGGGCGGCGCGAACAACTTTGGCACCGGCGGCATCGCCACTAAACTAGACGCCGCGCAACTATGCGTATCCTACGGCATCTCTATGGTGCTTGCCAACGGAGGATTCCCTCTCGCTCTTGCCGCTCTTGCGGACGGTACTCATCATGGAACCGCGTTTTTGGCTTAAAAATATGTTGTACATAGTCAAAGATGCACGGACCGTCTGCACAACACGGTGCAGACTGCCCGTTGTTATCTACGCGCTTATACAAGCAGGCAGATACACAGACCTGTGCGCTTGCCTTACTAAAGTGCGGGGGCAGGCATCGTTCACGACACTCCGCAAACCGGCGCTAGGCGCCCCGGTGCTACCCCCCGCCTTAGTAACCTCACCAGCTTGACCAATTTCTGCTGAACATCTGCCGACAACGCAACGTATGCTCTCTGCCTCTCGGCGTCAATAATCACTTTTCTGGCCAAGTTCTCGTTTAGAGCAGTTAAAGCGGTTCCATATCCCAAACGTATTTTCTCGAAAATCGCCTCGCCTGTCGTTAATCTGGCATCAGTATAGAGCGCATAGATTTCTTTTACCGCATTATATGTTCCGGCATTAGGGCTGGCGTAGAAACCGGTAAAAAAGACTTTGATATCATCCGGTGGCGGTCTCCCAAGCCTCGCCGCCGGTCTCAGCGCAGCTTGGGAGCGGACTTCATTTGCACAAGCCTGATTAAAATCGTTCTTGTTTGCTCCATTAAGCATTTCACGAGATAAGGCATCCAACGAATTGGCAGGCTGAAGTGTTTTTGTTGATTGTATCCCATTAAAATATCCCTCATAACTTAAAATAGAGGAGGTGATCCACAAAGTATGATTGACCATAAATGAAGCCATAATTGATGTAAAAGAAAGCCATATCAAAGGCTTTCCGGTGGTTGAACAGCTTCTTCGAGAAACAAGCAAGTCCTCCGAAATACCCGTTGTATCCGATGCCTCAACCGGCAATTATTCTCTTCTATCCCTACCGTGTGCTTTTTTCCACTTTCTTGCTTGTCCTCCGCGAAGGCTGCCGGAAAGCTAGCCCAATTATCCGTCGCTATCCGTTCATAGTTTATCCCCGGCCGTTTTATCCTTTTTCTCAACTTTCGGGCCGTTTTCAGATCCTGCTTTCCTCATACCGCGAACCTCCGATTCAACGCCGCAATTTCCCCGCTTCCCCGTGATATGCATAGATAAGCCATACTTTATTCTCCTTTCTCTCCACATACGTCCAATGCGTCTTTTCCCGTTTCCGGATATATTAAGGCTCCGGCAATGGAGACACGTGATTTCTATGGTTTTTGCACGATCCATACTATCTTCTTGTGCCACTGTTGTCTTTCTCCTCTCCATCATACGTTGTAGATCACCACCAAAATACAATCAAAGGACTTGACGTAACGCAAATTTACCTTTATCCTTATTGATAATGCGGTTATAAGTATTACGTATGAGTCCATAACCGATAGTAAGCAGGAGTAAATTTTATGGGTGTAAATGAATATTTCGGTAAGGAAGTTGTTAGATTTCTTCCTCCCTTTTTTTGTCTAATGCGTAGGTTGTTATTGCTATCCTTCCCGGCTATAATCCCCCCCCCCCCCCCACCCCGCATGATTCCAGGAGAGAAGGCATACGACGGAACTCTCTTTACCGGAGTTGCGGCGCATGGTTTCTCTCTTTCTATTCCTTCTATATAGCACTACTATACATAGCGGCACAGGCGTTTGTCCTTTCCGGTTGCAGCAGTATCGGCGTCAGCGGAATGTATGCGGCCAATACCGCAGTCGTTCCCGATAATACCGCACTGGAAACAAAGTCCTCAGAGGAAGTATACGGCGGAACTCTTTTTACTGACGCTACGATATTCGGTTCCGAGCTCAGTTATTTTATGGGCGAAAACGCTCTCAGCGGAAAAAATATCAGCGGACTGGATATCGGTCTCTCGTTCAGAATCCCCATCAGCATAGGGCGGGTAACGATATTCCCCTTCATCGGCGGCGATTACCGGTATTATCTTGGTAGTACTGACGCTTCTTTAAGAGGCGCCGCCGGCGAATCCAGCGAAGGGTGGGATGCCGTCAAAGAAAACCTGTGGTTAAAAGCCGGCGGCGGCGTTGACTTCGCTATTACAAACAGGCTCTTTCTGAGAGCCGAAGCCGCGTACAGCCGCCAGATAGCAAGCGACACGCTTAAGAAGCGGTATTCCACCGGTTTCTTTAACCCAGCTTACGGTCTGCAATTTAGAATCGGGTTTGGATCGTATATAGGTTCCGCAAAAAAGGATATTTCGAAAAAGTCCTCGCCTTCCGAGCCTAAACAGACCGCCGATAGCGCCGAAGCGTCTCCACCTTCCAAGAAAACCGCGGCAAACACGCCGGTGCAGCCCAATCCGCCTGTCTCTTCAAAGAAGACGGCGAGCGGAGGGGATCAGATATTCATCGGCGAGACCTATAAATGCGCATTTTCTTCTAAAGATACGTTTCAACTATATTCTATGAAAGATATTCCATCGAGGTACGCTTCTCTCTCGGTATCCACGGACGGAAACAAAGACACCATGGTTGCGATAATAACCATCGAGGGCGCACAGGCCGTCGCTAAACGGGGAAGGATTGATGCTATATTTGATGAAGATCGGTATATTATTGCGCTTGATGATGATTCCGGCGCGGGCGCCAACGCCAAGGTCAGCTTCACTATTCCAAGGGAACGGGCTTTTATCGTTATGGTAGTGAACAAGGATAAGAGCGCGGGCTACTATACCCTGAGTGTCGAGGGCGACGCCGGAACACAGCGGCAAACGTCTTCCAATGTCCAAATAATACCCGGCTCCGAAAACACGCCCATTATATACGTGAATAATACCTACCAGCGTACCTTTACTTCATCGGATTCCTCCATACATCTGTACGGATTAAACGGTACGGCGTCGTATAAATCTATCACGGTATCTACCGGCGGCAATCTGGATACCGGTTTATTGATTATCAGCAATAACGGCGCTAAAACGCTTGTTGATACGGGGGATCCTTCGAAAATTCAGAGCAAGGATATTTTAGGCTATGATACCGACTCCGGTGGCAATTATAATGCCAAAACTACCATTACGCCTCCAAAGGACGGAGCCTGTTTCATTATAGTAACGAGCAAGGCTAGTGGTACGTATACGTTAAGCGTTAGTGGAAACTGACGCCGTTTGTACAATAACGGATCGCACAGACGGTTTATTAAGAGGAGTAAAGATAACATGAAAAAATACGGTATCGTATGTATCGTACTGGCGGCGTTTGTGAGTTCTCATGCGTTTGCCGGAGGCGGCGTCCAAAAATTGACGCCGTCTATAAAAAAAGCGTCTTCGTATCTCAAGAAAAGGCTTCCCGCCAACGGCTCAAAACTGGCTGTTTTTAGTTTGTCTTCGAGCGCGTTAGAGAATTTTTTTGTAGACGAGTTGACGGACGGGTTAAGCAATATCACCTTGTTTAACATAGTCGATCGCACCCAGCTTGCGGCTATCGCCAAGGAGATGGGGTTTCAGCTATCGGGAGAGGTCAGTGATACGGAGCAGGCTCAGATTGGGAAGAAAGCAGGCGCGAATATCATCATCTCGGTTTCCGTTGTCAACATAGGACAACAACAGTACCGTTTTAGGATACGCGCCATAGACGTTGAAACCGCAAAGCTATACGGAGCGGAGTCGTTTACCGTTTCCGATCCGATGATAGACTCTATGGTAAACCGGAACGCGTCCGGCCCGGCTTCCGATACGCCTGAAGCAAAGCCGGATATCGATCCGCCTCCTCCGCCCGATCCCGCGGGAAGTTTTTCCAATCCCATTGCGCTGCAAGCGAACAATACGTGGAGTACTCAAACCTTGAGTGCGTCCGGGCTATGGTTCAGGGTAACGCCTGCGGTATCATCGTCAACGGCTGTTCTGAGTGTGGAAACAGACGGCGGTCTTGATACCTATCTGGAGCTTTTCGATTCGTCCCGGAATATGCTCAAGCAAAATGACGACGACGGGAGCGGCGTGAACGCGAAGATTGAATGTGAGGTGCCTTCCGGAAAAAATTATATGATCAGAGTAACCGAAGTTGACAAAGCCGCCGGCGCGTTCCGTATCAAAGC
>JAITAW010000180.1 GCA_031283905.1 Treponema sp.
CAAGCGCGTGATCCGAAGCGCGGCCGCCGAGGGCGGTGAAGAATTTCACGCGGTTTTCAAGGGCTTTAACCAAACCGGAAACCGAGCGTATCGCTACGCCGCTTGCTGCGGACAACTTCTCCACGTATTCGGCAAACCCCGCTTTATCAATATTGAGTGCCCTGTCGGGCCTGAAAGAGGGGATGACCCTGGTCTTTATCTTGCCGATGGGAGCGGTTCCCTCCGCGATTGCCTTGTGGTATTCAAGGGAATCAATGGGATCATCCGTGGTGCCGGCCGTGTGAACGTTGAATTTTTCAAAGATGCCTTTGACCGACAAGCCGTCTTCTGTAAGCGCGGCATTGGCTTTTTCCCAGATTGCGGGAGCGGTTTTTGCGGTGAGCCGCTCATGGATGCCGAAGTACCGTTGTAATTCAAGGTGAGTCCAGTGGTACAGCGGATTGCCGATAAGTTGCTCCACGGTTCTTGCCCATGCGATGAATTTTTCATAATCTGATGCGCCGCCGGTGATATACTGTTCATCGAATCCCATAGCCCGCATCATACGCCACTTGTAATGATCGCCTGAAAGCCACATCTCCGTAAGATTGGCGAACCGTTTGTTTTCCGCTATTTGAGATGGTATCAAATGACAGTGAAAGTCATAAACCGGCTCATTCTTTGCCTCTTTGTGGTACAGAGAACGGGCGGTCTCCGTTTCCAGCAAAAAATCATCGTCCAAAAAAAGTTTCATTTCTTTCTCCTAAAGCGTGACGCCGTTCTTGAAAATGGCGATTTCACGGTAATTGTTGAGTTCATTTCTCGTTATTATAGTACCATTACTTACATCTAATAGCAATTGAAATAGTTCGTCCCTGACGGCATCCGCCCGCTCGGAAAGCATCCTCCCCGCGTCAAAATCGATCCACGCGGGCTTTTTTCGCGCCAACGCCGAATTGCTCGCGATCTTGTGGGTTGGAACGGGCGCGCCCAGCGGGGTGCCGCGTCCCGTGGTGAAAAGGATCAGATGGGCGTCCGCGGCAGTCATCGCGGTGGTGGAAACAATATCGTTGCCTGGTCCTTCCAGCAGGACAAGCCCTTTGGCATCGGGCGGCAGACGCTCTCCGTAATGATATACGCCCCGGACTATCGCGGATCCTCCTTTTTGTACACAGCCGCAGGACTTGTCTTCAAGCGTGCTGATGCCGCCCTCTTTATTGCCCGGCGAGAGGTTTTCATACACGGTTTGGTTATGGGATCGGAAATAATCCTTGAACCCGTTGATAAGGCGTACCATTTTATCGAATACCTCTGGGGTTTCACACCTGTCCATGAGCATCTGTTCCGCGCCGAACATTTCCGGAACTTCGGTGAGGATGACGGAAGCGCCCATGCCGGTAAGCATGTCGCATAATTGCCCTGCAAGGGCGTTTGCCGTAATGCCGGAAAACCCATCGGAACCGCCGCATTTCATGCCGACGACAAGGGACGAAACCGGCGTTTTTTCCCGCTCCGCGTATGATACAAGCGCCCCAAGCAAGTGCTTGCCATAGCCGAACCGTCTCTCATCCCGGGTCATTCCTCTGCCGACAAGTCTTTCACCGCCCCCCTTTCGCTCCGCTTCATCTCTCGTATCCACCGCGCAAGCGTATTCCCGGTAATCCCAAGCTCCCGGGCTGTCCCGGACCGCTTCCGGTTTGTCTTCAGGGCGAGTTCCACCACACGTTCCTTAAATTTTTTAGTAAAAACGCTTCTTTTTGATACTTTCTCCGTCCCGACCCGCCGTTGACACGTAATGGCCTTTCGTCCGGAAGTTTTCTCCTGTGAAGTTCTGTTTCCTTCCCAATATATGTCCGGGCTATGCGTAGTGCGCTTTTCCCTTTTGCCTCTTATCTCGGGACTTTGAGCAGGTTCACTGACAGGAGGTTATTTTAGTACTCCCGAAATTATCAAACTCTGTCAGTCCCACTACCAGAAGAAAGCCCGGATCCGGTTGTAATCCGGTACTATTTTCAATATGAGGCATGCTCTCTTTTCGATAACATTTTTGATGAGGCATGGCGCGACTACTTGACATTCGTTTTCTGTTGTTGTAACATATAAACAATACGAGAGATTAGCTCATGTGGATAGAGCGTCAGCCTCCGGAGCTGAAGGCGGCAGGTTCGAGTCCTGTATCTCTCAATAATTCTGTTACGCTGTAATTCTATTCGGGTGGCGCAGTCATCTTCCCACGAACATCGCCGGACAATACGTCTGCTCTTGAGAAATTCTTTGACGCCGCCAAATTTCCAGTCCCTTCAGCGCATGATTGACGTGGTATGGCGGGCATTACATCCCTCGCATTGTCATGAGCGGTGTGCATACTTCCTTGAACCGGAGCATCTGTACACTGACGGCCTGTTGCAATTTTATGTTTGCCGCTCCGGTTTCGCTCTCATTGTTCAGCCGATTGCCTCGTAACCCGCCTCCGCAATGGATGCCTTTATGCTTTCGAGCGTAACATCGCCCCTGTGATCCACAACGGCTCTCTTGTCTTTAAGGCTCACTTTGGCGGACTTGACGCCGTTTATCGCTTCAAGCGCCTCCTTTACATGCTTTACGCAGTGTTCGCAGGACATGCCTTCTATGGTTACTGTTGTTTTCATAATACCTCCTTATATGCCGGGGCTTTTTTAAAACAAATCCGAAGGTAGTTCGTGTTCTGAAAAAACCTCTAGCATGCCATTTTATACTTTCACAGCAATACGGTCAACACGCTACGGTGTATCTAAACCATGCCGAATGGTTTAGGAGATTCAGAATTGTTGCGTTAGTGGCACAGGCGGTGAATTTGGGCAAAAATTCGCTTGACAGGATTTTCCAGCAACTTTTTCTTTGAAACAACGTCTAAACCAATACCATGATTTCTTTACCAAAACAGGCGTTATCAGAATTGGGCCAAAGAGCGGCCCTAGAATTCAAGAACCGGACGGCGTTTGAGATTTACCGTGACGAATGCACCTACGACCGCGTCACCTACAGGGAATTTGGTAAAATGACGAAGCAATTTGCCTCTTTGCTTATCTCGTTGGGTGTAAAACCTGCGGACCGAGTTATGATCATCGCTGAAAACCGTCCTGAATGGGTTATAGCCTATTTTGGCATCGCCCAAGCCGGCGCTGTGAGCGTCCCGGCGCTCATTGGCTTTTCCTGGGAACAGATAAAAACCATTATTAGCCACGCCGAACCTTCCGTAATTTGCGGGACGGAAAAAACCATGTCGAAAATAGTGGAAGCGCTGGGAGATGGCGAATCGCCGCACATACCGGCGGCGATTCCGGTAGTCTACCTTGACAGTATTGAAAATATGCATAAGGATGCCTACACGCAGAAGAGCAAGCCTGACACGAGTCTTCTCGTCTCGGTCCGTGGTAGCATGAAACGGTTTTTTCTGTATGATAATGACCGCTTTCCCGATACGGAAGAGGATGGCGTGGCGATGGTTGTGTACACATCGGGGACGCTCGGCGACAGCAAGGGGGTCATGCTTTCCAACCGTAATCTATTATGGACCGCTCAAGCGGCCCGTAAAAAAATGAAACTATACCCACGCGACCGTTGCCTTTCGATCCTTCCGCTTGCCCATACATACGAATGTACTATAGGCTTGATAAGCGCGATTCTCAGCGGAGCGTCAATCGTGTACCTTGACAGATATCCGTCTCCATCCGTTCTGATGGGCGCAATTCAAACGTTGAAGCCAACCGTGATGCTTACGGTCCCGCTTTTTATTGAGAATATCTATTACTCCCGTATTGCGCCACGCCTTTTCAAAAGTTCCCTGTACCGGTTCCCGCTTACGCGCCGTCTGGCGATACTCCTTGCCGGGCGCAAACTTCTCTCGTCTTTCGGCGGCGGGTTGCGATTTCTGGGCGTGGGCGGCGCGCCTCTTTCCGAAGAAGTAGAATGCTTCCTGTGGAAGGCGCAGTTTCCTTACGCGCCGGGGTATGGTCTTACCGAAGCATCGCCGCTTGTGGCGAGTACCGCGCCGTACCGGTTCCGGTTCCGCTCTGTAGGCAAACCCCTCGCCGGCGTAGACGTACGCTTGGCGCCTATTGACAAAGCCCGGCAAAAGGCGCTTGATGAAAATATTGGCGCTTGTGGTGAAATTCAGGTACGGGGACCAAATATGATGCTTGGCTATTACCGTAATGAGCAGAAAACCAGAGAGGCGTTTACCGAAGACGGGTGGTTTATAACGGGTGATTTAGGTTGTTTTGACAGGAAAGGCTATCTCTATATTCGGGGCAGGATAAAAAACATGATTTTGTCTTCCTCCGGCGAAAACATTTATCCAGAAGAAATTGAAATGTTGTTGGGTCAATCGCCACTTGTGGAGGATGCTCTTGTCCGCCAGGGAAAAAACAAAGAACTCGTTGCGTTCATCTTTCCCGCCGCTTTCGTCCAGCCCGGAACCGCAAGCGCCGAACGTTCCCTTGAAAGCCTTGCGGAAAAACTGGAAGGCTTCAGGCGATCCTTGAACAAACAGCTTGCATCCTTCTCCCGCATTGACCGTATTGAAATTATGAGAAAGCCGTTTGAGAAGACGCCCACCGGAAAAATCAAGCGGTTTTTATATGTATAAGCGTCTCAAGCCGCCCGCCTTTTTGGGTATGCGGCGGTTTTATCTTTAACCTTGCGAATTCAAACGTCGCCGTATACGGGCGATGGCCTCGGTTGCTTCGGTATATGAAGGATTAATGTGCAACGCCTGCCGGTAGGCTTCCTGTGCCGGCGCATATTCACGGAACGCTTCACGAGCAAGTCCCAGCCGGTACCACCATAGCGCGATATTCGGCTCCAAGCGAACCGCCACCGAATAGGCGATATCCGCGCGCTGATATTTTTCCTCTATCCGGTAAATTTCTCCGATAAAGAAATAAGCGGTTGAAAATCGGTCGTTGTTGCGCGGGGCGTTGTTGACAAAACGTTGCATGGAAGCAAGCGACTTTTCGTAATCGTCCAGATAAAAATACGCTTCACCCATGATCTCGTTGAGACGGTAATCGTTTGGGTACAGTGCAAGCCCTCTCTCCCCCCATGAGATAACATCACGGTAATTTTTGAGCCGTTGCAACGCCCATGTAAAAACAGTGTATGAATCGGCGGTGGCTATTTTTTGGTCGATTTCAGACATGCAGATACGGACGGCTTCATTGTAGTACCTATTCGCTTCAGGCAAGCGGTTCTGCGCTTCAAGTTCCCGTCCGGTGCGGTACTGTTGCAAAGCGTCAGGTTTCAGCGAAGTTTGCGCAATAAGAACATCAGCATAAACCAATAAAAAAAGAAAAAAAAGAGAACTTGGCTTCATAATAATGAAATATACCCGTCATTTGGCAAAATGTCAAGCGACAGCCCCGCCATGCGAGCATAATCCGC
>JAITAW010000310.1 GCA_031283905.1 Treponema sp.
CCGCCGAGACCCAGCCTGTGGTGGAGGACACCATAAAGACCCACCCCGACGTTACCGGCATGGTGGTGTACTCCAATAACAGTACCATTATTGCCAGCGGCGTCCCCACTCAAGTTGGAAAGTTCCTCAAGGACGCCCAGATTTCCCTGTACGGTAAGGATGTCGCCGCTGTCCAGGAGTCGGTGATAAAGGGAAATGAATACCGGCTGAGGAAATATTCGGAAGCCATCAAGACGGAAATGGAAATTATCATCTACCCCTTTACTATCGGTGGAACCGGAGCAACATGGGCCGTGATGCTGGGTACGGATACGCAGGTAATTCTGGCGGATGTCAACGCAATGAGCGTTTTTACCGTTGTTCTCGTGGTAATCGCCGTGGTTCTCACGGCGGTCATCATATTCTTTGTCGCTGGAAGTATTACCAAGCCCATTGTTAACGTGGCCTTGACTCTTAAGGACATATCCGAAGGCGAAGGGGACCTGACCCATACCGTGAATATTCATTCAAAAGGTGAAATCGGCGACCTTGCCCGGTACTTTAACGCAACTTTGGAGAAGATCAAACACATGGTACTTACCATTAAAAATCAGGCCGCCACCCTCTTTGATATAGGGAACGAGCTTGCCAGCAACATGGCTGAAACCGCCACGGCCGTCAACGAGATAACCGCCCATATCCGGAACATCAAGGGACGGGTCATCAACCAGTCCTCATCGGTAACGGAAACCAACGCCACCATGGAACAGATCACCGTGAACATCGACAAACTTTCAGGTCATGTGGACCGCCAAAGCGCCAGCGTCGCCCAGTCCTCATCGGCCATTGAACAGATGCTTGCCAATATCCGGTCCGTTACCCAAACCCTGGTCAAAAACGCGGATAACGTACGAGAACTGATAAACTCCTCCGAGGTGGGAAGAACGGGTCTTCAGGAAGTGGCCGGGGACATTCAGGAAATCGCCAAAGAGTCTGCGGGGCTTCTGGAGATCAACGGGGTGATGCAAAACATCGCCAGCCAGACGAACCTGCTGTCCATGAACGCGGCCATAGAAGCGGCCCACGCCGGGGAGGCGGGGAAAGGCTTCGCGGTGGTAGCGGATGAAATCCGCAAGCTGGCGGAGAACTCCGGGGAACAGTCCAAGACCATTTCCGCCATTCTTAAAAGGATCAAAGACTCCATCGACAAGATAACCAAATCCACCGAAAGCGTACTCAACAAATTCGAGGCCATAGACGGAGGGATAAAGACCGTATCGGAACAGGAAGAGAACATTCGGAACGCCATGGAAGATCAGAGCGTTGGCAGCAAGCAGATACTGGAAGCCATCGGCCTGCTCAACGATGCGACGTTTATGGTAAAAGGGGGTTCACAAGAGATGCTTGAGGGGAGCAAACAGGTAATTGAGGAAAGCAAGAACCTTGAAATGGCGACTCAGGAAATCGCGGACGGGATGAACGAGATGGCCACCGGCGCGGACCAGATCAACGTAGCGGTAAACCGGGTCAACGAGATTAGCGGGCAGAACAAGGAAAATATCGATGTATTGGTACAAGAGATATCAAAATTCAAGGTGGAATAATTGAAAACCTTTTTCTAATATTGTTTCAGATTTCGATATGCACGAAATAATTCCCTCGCCCTGTGATGTGTGGCGGTCTATTTTATAGGGGCAAAATAATTTTTAAATCTTATTGCAATAATAATAAAGAGGCACACTATTTCACAAAAAAATCTATCTGAAAGTCATTGGATAAAATGAGAGTAGTAACATGCTGGTGGTACGGCATAACGGCGCATGACGTTTTGGCGGAGGTTTGCCGTGGGAATGGAGCGTAGCGGAATGACCTAACCGACCGGAACCCATGGAGGGCCGAAGGCCCGGAACGCATACAGGCTGTTATGCGATGTTTGGTCTTATATTTTTATTATTCTATTTTGAAATCTTCTGAACTAAATTTACTATAATATCTTCCTCTTTCTGCTGTAAATTTTATTATTATAAAATCCTCACCATCCATTCCATCTTTATAATACATTGAAAAATCGTCTTTCCAAATTTCCTTTTTTATTTTTTTGTCTTCCAATACTTCCATTTAACATTACACCTCGAAAAAACCGCTTGTCATAAAAATATATACAAGTCTTTGGATTGTTTCTATATTGTTTTATCCTCATTGATGGTGCGTTTGTATGCCAATAAAATGTCTTTAGACCTTCCCTTTTTATCGGTGGCAACATTGCCTTTGTATTGGGAAAACCATCTTCATCAATGGAACTGATAAAACTTACACTTTGTTTCTAAGTTACCAATCGTTTCTTGTGGATTTTTCATCATTTTCAAATTTCCTCCATTTAAGTTTTTACAGAATAATGCTTTTACATTATTATTGTAAATGCAACACGAAACCCGTAGGGTTTCGTGTTGCCCAAACTTCGTAAACAGCGGCCGGAACGTTATGCCGGCATAGCTAAGGCATATGTAAGCTTTACTACAAAGAAGGATGCACCCATAAGTAAGGAGCGTTGGCGTTCCTTAAAGACTCTTCCCCATCTTCATCTTGAGCGCCGCAAGCGCGGCCTCGGTGGACACGTCTTTTTCCAGCGTTTTCAAATCCCGCTCAACGGCGACTTTCTCCTCATCGCCGGGAAGATGACCCGCAGCCATGAGAAGCTCCTGCTCAAGAAGATACGGATCTACGCTTCGTACCCGCGATGCAAGGATGGGAAGCTGTTTCTTCATTTTCTCGATCCGCATTTTGAGCGTTTCGATATCCGCATCTACCGCCGGTTTCCGCGACCGTATAAGAGCGACTTCCTTTTCGGCCTGCAGAGCAAGCGCTTCCGCTCCTTTGGAGCGGGCGAGGGTTGCGCGGGATTCCCACAAAGAAAGTTCCTCGGCTAACTTTTCGCTTTCTTTTTCCTGTAATTTCAGCGCCGTTATGTATTGGGCGATGTACTTCCGTGCGCAAGACGGATCCATACCCGAAAGATCATCGCTGGCGTCTGTGATCCGGGCGCTTGTGACGGAGTTTTCATTCACTGCGCTTTCTGTATCTTGAGGCATTTTGTTTCCTTTACTATACTGTATGTATGAAACCATTTTTTTGCAAGCGCTTCTCGCTGTACGCGGTTTTTTTTTGCATCCCGCTGGGACTGTCCGCGCAGTCCGGCGAAACCTTTCTCGCCATACAAAACGCCGACGACTATTCTTTTGTCGAACGGTCGAACTGGCGGCGTTACGATAACGGGAGATACACAGGACTTGTATTTCGGGAAGTGAGGGCTTCGTTGCTGCAAGATAAAACGATCCAGCAAGACGCTGGCGAGATGCGCTATACGGGGCATTGCATCGTGCTTGAGCAGACGGTTCGTGATATGAAACAAAGCGCCAAGGCGGTCAACGCCATGTTTCCGGTGCGGTTCAGGGTGAGCGCCCGGGGGGATTTTACTATGGAGCAGAAGGACGTTCCGTACGGTTTTCCTTCACTGAGGGGATTTCCCGTGTTTCCGGCGCAGATCATAGCGCCGGGCGCTACGTGGACGGATGTCGCGGAGCGTGTTGTCGATCCGCTCAATTCGGGAAATCCGGCGGTGATGCGCATAAATGTCGAGTATTCGTATCTTGGCATTGAAACGTACAAAGACATCGCCGTCCATCGCATAAAAGCGCGGTATTCGACACAGAATAACGCGCTTTCAAGTACGCAAGAGGGCGTCAATGTCGATTTTAAACAGATGCGGGACAACCATGACATTGACATCCTGATCCGTGTGGACAGCGGGCTTCCCTTGCTCATACGGGATATACTGGACGAAACGTATACGTTGAAGGACAACAGTACGCTCCGTTTCGCGGGCTTTACGCTTACTTTTACCGAAAAATTGATCCCCATGGACAAGAATGTTGTTGTCGCTGGCATTACAGGAGCGCGGCAAAAGCCGCCCGCGCCTCTTCAGGACCCGGCGGCGGAGCTGGGAGAAGACGTTGAGGTCGCGGAAACGCCTGAGGGCGTAAAACTCACCATCAAAGATATACGGTTTATTCCGGACTCCGATGCGTTTTTTCCGGAAGAAAAAGACCGTCTCGACGCGATTGCCATCGCGCTCATGCGGACGCCGGACCGCGTCTTTATGGTTGAAGGGCATACGGCAGATACGGGACAGCCGGTTTTGGAGTTGGACCTTTCCACGAGAAGAGCCATGCGCATGATCGAGGAGCTTGTGAAGCGCGGCATACCTGCGGACCGATTTTTGTACAAGGGGTGGGGCGGAACTAAACCCGTGGGCGACAACGGCACGGAGTCGGGACGCGCCCGCAACCGCAGGGTGGAGATTACTATCCTGGAATAGCCGCAGCCAAAGGCAGAAAAAAGCCGCGCATCCCTTCCGGTTGCTTAGAAAAGACGAAAGAAACGAGAGGTTCTAACCAGCCCTAAGTTAGAAGGGCCGGCAACTCAGGCTTAGCCCACACAGGTGGGCAGGCTTAGAGTTGCCACTTTTTTAAAGTGCGTCCATAACCGAGAGGCAGGGGCGGCAAGTCCGCCGTCATTAAAACCCGGCTTGAAGCGCAAAGTTTAACGTACCGTAAAGAAGAAAGAAAGCGGACGCCTGCGCGTTGTTTATATACATTTTTTTTAATGAACCTCCCCACCGCAAATAAAAAGGGAAAAGAGCGTATCTCTTCTCTCTCCTCAATGATGCGGCGGTACCTTGCGGCGATAGCCGTGACTAATTCCCCGTAGCCCGTATCCGGCCAGCAAGTTTTTCCAACCATCCGCCTTCTTGTAGGCGTCCACAGCGGAGGCGGGAACGTAGATGATGAGCGTGGAGGGCTTGCTAAACACAAACTAGCTCGTAAGAACGGGAGGCTTCAGGGCTTGCAAGGTTATGGCGTTCAGTTTGTCGCACTCGGAAAAGGATCTCTCCCCGATAGCGGTAAGACCCGCGGGCACAACCACCTCCGCCGCGTTCCCTCGGTACTTTACCAGCACGCCGTGCTTAATCTCAAAATCCCCCTGCCGGGCGGTAACCGCCCAAACCGCCGCCATTCCTAAAACCGCCAGGGCAAATGCCCGGGCAAACTTTCTTTTCATTTTTCTCATTTTTTTCATATAGTGATCCTCTCATTGATTTATATACACGTCCATACGAGCGCGTTTTTTCCCAAACAAACGCCTTAGGGTATCAGCGCGTTCACCATCGGACCCCAAGGTCCTTTCTTGCCGTCGTTTTCGATCTGTACGGCAAAATACACGGTTTTCCCGCTATCCCCAAACCCGAATTCGATCACGTCCTTCTTTCGTCTGGTAAAAAAAGACTTGTTAAATCATCGGGACCAGCCGGGGGCGTTTCCCCGGGAGCTATGACGCCGTACCAGACGCGGTAGCCCTTGTTCGCCTTGTCGTCGGGCGCGCCCGTTACATAGACGATCCTGATCCCCAGCTCGTGGCGTCCCACGAGGAACGTCTCGCCGGTTACCTGCGCCGTGGGCGCTTTGCGAGGGCGTGGGAATTGTCACGGGGTTTCAGTCCCAGGCTCGCCATGTCTGCGGCGGCTTGTGAAAATACCGCTTCTTGATGTCCTGCATTTTTTCCTCCACGCGGTCGAAAGCCTCCTTGCATTGCGCGGTAACCACCGGCGTGCGCGTGGCTTCGTTTTGGGCCTTTGTCAGCGCGGCGTCCTCGGCGCTGACAAAGGCGTCCAACGCCTGCGTCTCCGGCGCTCTCGTATAAGCGTAAACCGCCCTAGCCTAAAAAAGATATGTTATTACCATACAAAGAATTATACTCACGCCGATATGTTTTATACGGTCGCGGCGCATGACGCAAGAAAACCGCCTTTGGCGGCGTATTGAACGCGGACATAAAATCCCGTATACTACCCCTATGGTTATAAAAGACAAGTTTTTTATGGACGCCTATGGACGCGCCCTCATACTGAGAGGCTGCAACGTATCGGGCGCTTCCAAAACGCCTGTTTCGGAAACGTATCCGGCGTCGCTCAAAAATACCGAGGATGTTTCTTTTGTGGGACGCCCCTTTCCCCTTGAAGAAGCCGAAGCCCACTTTGAACGGCTCCGCAACTTTGGCTTCAACGCTGTCAGGCTGATTATTACGTGGGAGGCCGTTGAACACGCGGGTCCCGGCGTATACGATGAGGCGTACCTCGCGTATCTGCGAAAATTGCTCCTTATAGCGGAAAAATACAATATCGCGGTGTATATGGATCCCCATCAGGACGTATGGAGCAGGTGGACGGGCGGAGACGGCGCTCCGGCCTGGACATTGGAAAAACTCGGTATGGATAGAGAAAAACTCGGCGCGGCGGGAGCGGCGCTTACCGAACAGGAATGCCGCGAAAAAAGCGAGCCGTTTCCCCGCATGATATGGCCTACAAACTACAACCGGTACGCCGCAGCGACCATGTTCACCTTGTTTTACGCGGGCGACACGTATGCGCCTCATTGCGTGATAGACGGCGAAACAGCGCAGAACTACTTGCAGGAACGGTATATCGCCGCGATGAGGCATTGCTACCGCAGACTTAAAGCGTGCAAGGCTATAATCGGATGGGGCGCCATGAACGAGCCTCACCAGGGGTTTATCGGATATGGCGACCTTGCGGGGCTTGAAAACTACAGCGTTGCGTTGGGACCTGTGTCGAGTCCGTTCAAAGCTATGGCAGCCGCCTCCGGACATACGGTGGAGTTTCCCGTATACACCACTGATATTTTCGGCGAACGAATTACCGGCAAGCGGGTCTATGGCGGCGTTTCGATATTTAAGGAAGGTTTCACCTGTCCGTGGAAGCGGGAAGGAGTATGGACGGACGAGTCCGGCGAACCGAGACTGCTCAAAAGAGATCACTTTGCGCTTTACAACAACAGAAAAGCCGTATTCACCGATGATTTCTTAAAGCCTTTCATTAATAAATTCGCGGCGCGTATGAGAGAAGTACAGGAAAACGTCTTTATATTCGTTGAAGGGCTTCCCACCGGAGCGCATCCCTCATGGACAAAAGAAGACGCGCCGAATGCGGTGAACGCCTTCCATTGGTATGACGGTCCCACGCTGTTCACCAAGCATTTTCGCTCATGGCTGACGGTAGATACCGGCGCGTCCGGCCTACGCAAGCTCATCTTTGGGAAAAAAAACGTGGCCGCGTATTTTACGAAGTGTCTTACCGAAAGCGTGGAGTGGACGCGGGAACATATGAGCGATATACCTTGTCTGCTCGGCGAATTCGGACTTCCTTTTGACATGAACAACCGGAAGTCGTTCAGAACGCATGATTACCGGCTTCATGAACAGGCGCTTTCCATGTACTATGACGCGATTGACAACAATCTGCTTAACGCGACTATCTGGAACTACACGCCGGGTAATGTCAACGCCTGCGGCGATGGCTGGAACGGAGAGTATCTGTCCATTTTTGCGGAAGGTCAAGCCCGCGGCATCCGGGGCTGGCTTCGTCCTTACCCTATGGCGACGGCGGGAATCCCGCTTTGCATTCGGTGGGACAGGAAGCGGAAGGCTTTCACCTACCGATTCAAAGCGGATCCGTCTATACAGGAGCCGAGCGAGTTGTTCATCCCAACCATGTGGTTTGGCGAAAAGCTGGTTGTTGCGGTGAATGAGCCGCTTGCATACGATTATTTTCCTGAAAACGCCCGGCTTTTCGTGTACAACAACGGCTTTTCAGGCGAGGCGGAGATCACGGCAACAGGCTAGGCAAGATAGGCGGGGCGCGGCAAGGCGCGGGACGGAAAAGCGGGCGGCGGCTTTTTTCGGAACGCGCCCTTCCGGGTCCGCTGTCGGCTCTGCGACACTCCGTTGGACGGCAACTTCTCTCATTGTTCTCCAGTATATCCTTGTTTTAACAGTTTTTTCATCTCACCGGCGGGTTGTCCGTGCATCTCTGGAGTTACGCCGTTTTTTTTATCTCTTTACGAAACTTTAACGGGCAAAACGAAACAAGCGCCGCCGTATTCCGCTTGCCGAGCATCTCAATGCTATGGTTTAAGACAGTGGGTGGTGATGCACGTTGGTTTATTCGCAACGGGGTCTAATACCCCCCCCCCCCCCCAACCAGAGCGTGGAGGTTCATTCTACAAAATTTGGAATAGTGGAATTGCCAACTTGTGAATTGTTTAATCGAGGATATTGGGGAAAATATACAAATAATATAAATGAACAACCGCAGGGCAAGCCAGCGGTATTGAAGATTTCTCCTTGAAATCTTTGCGTATGCGGAGGAACAAATCCCCCCGCCTCCGATAAGAAGCGCCCCAAGGGGCTGGGTATTAGACCCTAAAAGGGCTACGCCCTTAAATAAATGGTAAAATGTCCAAACGGCACCTAACGTGGCTGTCGAAAAAGTAGTTTTGGGGACAGGTTCTTTCTATCCCGGGAAACCGGGCTATACAATCTGTCCTTGAATCACCAGACAACCGCTCCGCTCCCTCTTCCACAAGCCCTCCTCCCCCGCTCATCCGTTCCTTATCCATTGGATGGTTACTTTGATCTTCGTCCTCAGCGAAAATCGGTCCATCCCCTTGCAATAACCCATGTCTGAAAAACACG
>JAITAW010000292.1 GCA_031283905.1 Treponema sp.
TTCGCGGAAATACTCAAGAATAAATCTGATGACGCCATACCCGAACAGGTAAAGTCCAATCAAAAAACCCTTGAACGGCTTTTTATTCCGCAACAGCCAGATAATCGCCCATAGAACCACGCCCTCAAAAAACGCCTCATAAAGCTGAGACGGGTGGCGGGGCAGGTTCACCAGTGCGCCGGGCGCGGGAATAGGGACGCCGGTTTTCTCCGCGGCTTCCCGCACCCAGTCGAGGCTTGCGGGATAGGTTGTCGCGTCCGGGAAAATCATACCGATAGGGCTTGCCGTTATTCTCCCCCAGAGTTCGCCGTTGATAAAGTTGCCGATGCGCCCGAACGTATAACCCAATGGGATGCTCGCGGCGAACATGTCGCCGATCTCTCGAAAATCGTACTTTTTTATGGCGGAATAAATGATCACGCCAAGAACACCGCCGATGACGCCGCCATGGTAGCTCATGCCTTGCAGCCCCGTAAAGCGGCCGTTTCTAAACGGCCAAAAAATGAGCCACGGCTCACGGCGGTATATATCGCTTGTCTCATAGACAATGGTCGCAAGTACCCGCGCCCCTATGAGCAGAGCGATGACGCACTTGAAGAAAAGACCGTAAAGCTCGTCATCGCTCATAGGAAAATTCCGCTCTTTGATCTGTTTGCGGTACAGGAGAAAGGCGGTTGCAAAAGCCGCTATATACATAAGACCGTACCACCGTACGGGAAACCCCTGAATAATTTCAGGGTGAAGCCACGAAGGAAAGGGTATTGATAGGATCATGGTCTGTATCCTTGAGAAATCGCTTTGGAAAGTTTCATTTTAAGGAAATTATTCTCCTTGCGGAGCTTGTTTATTTCCAGTTGCTGGGTTTTTACGGTTTCCACCAAGTCTCCATGTGACAGAGCGCCCGAATGGAGGAGGTCTTCCACATAGTCCATCTTGCTTTCAAAATCAACCTCGGCTTCCAAGCCCGCTTCCTGGAAGCTCTCGTCGATCTCTTTATCCGTTATAGAGAAGTGTTCTTCTTCAGAACAGAGTATCTTATCCGCTATACGATAAACTGCTTGGGAGAGAATGGAATTGGGCTTGTAAAGCGTTATGGGAAGCCGCGCCGCAAGGCTTGTGTCCTGCAAAGAATCGCGGTATATGATGCCGAGGTGCTCGATCCTCATGGCAAGGTACTCTTCACAGGAACGCCGTATTTTCATGCCTACATCCACGTCTTTGGGGTTCTCTATCATGTTGGTGATAAGGCGAGGGTGGAGCCGGTTGAGGTGATCCATAAAATTTTCGTATGGGACGGGATCGATCTTCTTGATTTCCGGCAACAGCTTGGGAATATACAGACGGTGCGGTCCGCCGCTTTCCTCACGGCGTTTTTGTTCAAGGAAGTCGTACGCCTTGGTATCTTTCGAAAAGATGGTGTACATCATTCTGAATACCGTATTCTTGAGAAACACGTATGCGTTGAGTACCGCGGTTACGGCGGGAGACGTCACCACAATACCCTGCCCGGAAAGCAGAAAAAAATCAAG
This sequence comes from Treponema sp., assembly GCA_031283905.1. GTDB lineage: Bacteria > Spirochaetota > Spirochaetia > Treponematales > Breznakiellaceae > JAIRKH01. The sequence goes on from JAITAW010000292.1 coordinate 1,530, forward strand.
TATGGATTGATGGGTACCGGCGCCCAAATCTATGATTAGGACATCCGTATCGTCCTGGAGAGAAAGCAATTTTTTGATCAACAGGTTGCGTTGGACAGGCTTCAGGTTTGCGAGACCGGGGATTTCGGTGTCGCCCGGGATGAAACGCAACCCCTTCACATCGGTGTCGGTGATCACCTTTGAAAAGTCCGATTTGGGATCGTTCAGAAAGGTGCCAATGCCCGCCTTGGGCGCCTGCTTTCCGATAACCAGATGCAGGTTCGACGCCCCTATATCAAGATCGGCCAGCACAACCCGCTTTCCCGCCTGGGCCAACGCCACGCCCAAATTCGCGGCGATCAGGGACTTGCCCACGCCGCCTTTACCGCTTGCAACAGGAATTATTCTCATGTTTCATCTCCGGGTTCATTTCTCGTTGTTGTCACCGGTTGAGGACAACAAGCCATCTTTTTCTCGCTCTTTTTCAAGCCGCTTCTGATCAATGCAAAAGCTATTATACAGATTAAATCGCCCAACGTCAAAAAAAACATAAAAAATAGGGAACGCGCGCCGTTCTCTTGAGGATAAAACAACGCGCCCGCCATGAATCGAAGGGTCGAAGCCAAAGTCGCGCATTTTCCCGCTATGTAGAGCGGAATATAGGGTTTGTAGGCGGCAAGATCAAGAAACAAAAAAAGCGTCATGAGGGGAAACAGCATGTTCGGCGCAACCCATACCAGCATTTGAAGGGCGTCCGGCTGACCAATATCGTTTATAAGAGCAAAGACCCTCATCTCTTTCAGCGCGTCAATAAAACGAAAAAGCTCATAGAAAAAAATTGCGGGGCGTACAAGGCGAAGCGGTTTGTAAACGCTCATACTAAATACGGTCTACCGGAATTATGGTCAAGAGGCTGCGCCGGCGTATTTTCTATACTAGCTGAAGTAGCTGTGGTTGTCGAATATTCGTTCACAAGATGCTTAAAATCTTTTTCTTCCAGAGCTTCCTGTTCAAGCAGCTTCGACGCGACGATATCCAGCAAGGGCCGTTTTTTTTCCAAAAGGCCTCTGACATAGGCGTACCGCTTTTCCATTATGCGGGCGACTTCCTCGTCAATGTACTGCTGGGTCGCCTCAGAGTACTCCCGATGAAACAGCGGCTCTTCGCGGGAATCGCCGAGCATGCCCGTCCCCCGCGTGGTAAGCGCCACATTCTTGAAACGGTCGCTCATACCGTAATCCGTGATCATCTTGCGGGCGATGTCTGTAGCTTTGGTGATGTCACTCGCCGCGCCAGTGGAAAATTCGCCTGAAATCATCTCTTCGGCGATGCGTCCACCCAAAAGAGTGTCTATTTTTCCGATAAGGTGGGACTGAGTAACCGTATAGCGGTCTTCAACTGGCATCTGCAAGGTGTAGCCCAGCGCAAACCCGCGGGGAATAATCGAGATTTTCTGCACCGGATCCGCGCCCGGCGTAAAAGCCGCGACCAGCGCATGCCCGGTTTCATGGTACGCGGTGAGTTTCCGCTCCTCCGGCTTCAATACCCGCGTCTTTTTCTGCAATCCGGCAACGGTTTTTTCGATGGCTTCCTCAAAATCTTTCTGGCTTACATACACCCGAAAATTGCGCACCGCGAGCAATGCAGCCTCATTTACGATATTCGCCAAATCCGCGCCCGCAAACCCTGACGTGATGCGGGCGATGGCGTCAAGGGCAACGAGGGAGTCGAGTTTTACGTTTTTTGCGTGTATTTTCAATATCGCTTCCCGCCCTTTAAGGTCGGGCTTGTCGACAAGCACCTGCCGGTCAAAACGTCCCGGGCGCAGGAGCGCGGGATCGAGGACATCGGGTCTGTTGGTGGCCGCGAGGATGATAAGTCCGCCCGCCGTGTCAAAGCCGTCCATCTCGACAAGGAGTTGGTTCAAGGTCTGCTCCCGCTCGTCATTGCCGCCCGACATGCTGCTGATGCGGCTTTTGCCTATGGCGTCAAGCTCGTCAATAAATATGATGCACGGCGTCTTGTTTCTCGCCTGATGGAACAGATCGCGTACACGCGCCGCGCCCACGCCCACGAACATCTCCACAAAATCCGCGCCGCTCATGCGGAAAAACGACACGCCCGCTTCTCCGGCGACCGCGCGGGCAAGCAGGGTCTTTCCGGTGCCGGGAGGGCCCACCAGAAGCACGCCCTTGGGTATCTTGCCGCCTATATCTATGTACTTCTTCGGATTCTTGAGGAAATCAACCACTTCGACAAGTTCGTCCTTCGCTTCGTCAACACCCGCGACATCGGCAAAACGGGTGGCAATACCGCCTTCCGCCACGATAAGCGCCTTGCTCTGCCCTGCGGTAAGCATTCCGCCGCCCAAATTGCCCATGCGTTTTAAGAGGAAGCGCCATACTATAATAAAAAAGATAATCGGCAAACCCCACGTAAAGAGGATGTTCAGAAAAGTGGTCCCTTCACGGGAAGTCGCGGCGTATTTTACCGCATGGTCATCCATCACTTTGATGATTTCCGGATCGTTAATAGGCACGGTTCTGTACACCGTTTCGGGAACTGGCGGCATTGCGGCGGGATTTTTGAAAAAAAACTGATTCGCCGTACTTTTCGATTTTTCCAGCGAGGAAAATCCCGTGAACCACGAATCGCTCAGCTCAACTCGTTTGATTTCCCCGGACACGATCTTTTCTTTAAATTCGGAAAAATCAATAACCGGCGCGGATTTTCCCGCAGTCACGCGATTAAAAAAGCTTATGCCTACAACGAGTACAAGAATGTATAGTAAGGAAAATTTCCAAAACTTAGACGGCGGTTTTATTCCCATGGTGCCTCTAATATACGCATTTTTTGTATTAACGTCTAGGAGGTTGCAAGCATTCTTGCAAAAATGATCCGCCACGCTGAAAGACGGGCGGGACCGGCTACGCCGCGTCCCAAAGCCGCCGTTATCCGCAATGCGTACAATAAGGCCAGGGTTTTACGTGCGACCAAGGCCGGATTATTGGTAACAAGGGCAAGCTTCAAGCCCAAATCTTTGAAACGTTTAAGCGTTTCCCGTAATGCGGGATTTGGCGAAAGGTAGTCCGCAGGCGAATAAAGCTCTTCACGCCATTTCACGCTTTCTTCTATGCTTATCCCAAAAGCGAGGAAGACATTAGCGAGGCTGGTTTTCCGCCGGTTGTGCGCGTCCGCCCAGCGTTTGCGGCAGTCCGCGATTTCCCGCTGCATCTAGCCAAAGGTTTTTCCCTGTACGCACGCGGGCAAGCTTTTTCACCGCGCAATCAATCTGAAGCTGCGCGTAGTAAGGATTCGTATAAAGTGTGC
>JAITAW010000313.1 GCA_031283905.1 Treponema sp.
GGTCCCAAGGCAACCTCAAAATAAAGAAAACCTGTTTTTTTATCAACGAGAAGCAGACTGGAAGCCTCGGCATCACATAAACGCTCCGCCGAATCAATAATTTCGGTCAACAAAAGGGTAACGTCCTGAAAATTCGAATTTATTCGCATATTGATCTCAACAAATGTTTTAAATTTCAGGGCATCAACAATTTGCATATCAATTATAACAGCCTGCGTCCGGCCGGGGACTACTTTCCATCCTCGGCTTGCTTCGATTTCAACAGATCGCCCAGCGTAATCTTTGATCCGTCTCCCGTATCGGTGGACATGTATTGGGACACCTCGTCGCGCTGTATCTTTCTCTGATAATCGCGGATGGAGAACGCGGCTTTTTGTTTATCGGACTGTATTTCAAGCACAACCGCATTTACCCTGTCGCCTACATGGTACTTTTTCATAGCTTCATCAGGAGTCTCTCCGCTGTTTTCAGGCAGGTTGGACTTGTGAACAAGCCCTTCAATGCCGCCCGGTACTTTGACGAAGATGCCGAAATCGGTGATTGAGGAGACTTCGCCTTCAATGAAGGAGCCTTGTTTGTACGTAGAAGCAAATGTCTTCCACGGATCTTCGGTGAGTTGCTTGACGCCGAGTCTGATATTGCGAGTGTCTTTTTCAAGCGCAATAACCATAACCTCAATTTCCCGCCCCACTTGCAGTTCGCTACCCGGGCGCTTGATCTTTTTTGTCCATGAAATGTCGTCCACATGGAGAAACCCATCGATGCCTTCCTCAAGTTCGATAAACGCGCCCGCATTGGTGAGTTTTACAACCTTTCTGACAAGCCGCGTACCCACCGGATACCGCTCATGTACGGTCGCCCACGGATTAGCCGTCACCTGTTTCAATCCAAGCGACACTCTGCCCGCCTGCAAGTCGTAGCCGAGGATCATGCACTCGACTTCCGCGCCGATACTCACCATGTCTTCCGGTTTCTGGACTTTTTTTACCCAAGAAAATTCAGATATGTGTGCAAGTCCTTCAATACCCTCTTCCAATTCGATGAACGCGCCGAAATCGGTAATTTTAGTAACCCTACCCTTTACAATGTCGTTGACGTAGTACTTATCCTCAAAATGAATCCATGGATCATCGGTAAAGTGTTTGAGTGAAAGGTTGATACGTTTTTCATTGGGATCAAGCCGTATAACCTTGAGCTTGATTTCCTGTCCGCGCTTTACAAAGTCTTTGGGGCGATTCACATGACCCCAACTCATATCGTTAAGATGGAGAAGCCCGTCAAAGCCGCCCAGATCGATGAACGCACCGAATGAAGTGTAACTCTTTACAACGCCTGTAACATCGCTTCCAATAGGCGTATGTTCAAAGAACGCATCCCGCATTCTTTCTATATCTTTTTCCAGCCATTTACGGCGGTTTACCACAATATTCTGCTTGCCGTCCGAATACAGTCTTTCAACGTAGACAGGGGTCTTTACGCCGAGCAATTTTTCCGGTTTGTCAACCTTCTGTATATCGGATTGGCTGATGGGAAGAAACGCGCGCATCTCGTGGCCGAGGTTGAAGTCATATCCGCCCTTGACAAGCTTTTCAATGACTCCCTCAACCGGCGTATGATCCTGAAACGCCTGCCGGAGATTCTTCCAAAACAATTTCACATCGGCTTTTTGCTTGGAAACAATCACTTCCCCGTGCTTATTCTCTTTCATCACGAGAACAACCGATACCTTATCCCCAATTTCGGGAATTTCGGCAAATTCCGCTATCGGTATCTTACCCTCGGACTTAAGGTTCACATCGACAAAGACCTGATCGTCCGCAACTTGAACGACCGTACCTTCTACGAGTTGCCCCTCTGCCGCTGAATCGAGGGACTTAAGATACTCCTCCTGTAACTGCGTCTGGATGTTGGCATCGCTCTTTCTACCCTCATCCACCGGCACTGTGTCCGACGGACCGAATTCCGTTCCCACTTCCACCTTATCCATGTTTTATCCTTGTTATATTGATATTTTCTATTAATATTGCATAAGTTTGCTCAATGGTCAAGAGTGAAGTATCGACAACCTTCACTCCATCCGCGATCTTCAGACTGCCTTCCTGTTTGTTTTTATCGATCTCGTCCCGTTCCGCTATCGCTTTTTTGATTTCCTCAAGAGAGAGACCGGAAAAGCTCTGTTCAAAGCGCCGTTTCGCCCGCTCCTCAACTGAAGCGTCAAGATAAAACCGGCGTTCGGCGTCCGGAAACACAACGGTGGTCATATCCCTGCCTTCGACAACAATGTCTAGATTCCCCGCTATTCTCCTGATTATGCCATTGATCACATGACGAACAGGAACTATACCGGACAACGGAGCGCACGTCCGGTCGATCTCGTCCGTGTGGAGAAGGGCATCGACATTTTCTCCATTAAGGTACACTTGTCCATTGCGATACTCAATGCTTGCGCTCCGCGCATAGGTGACGCATGATTCGGCGTTGTCTTCAGCTATGCGGACGCCGTTCCGCAAACATCCCACCGTAATGGCCCGGTACAGGTTCCCTGAATTGATGTAGGCAAACCCGATCCGGTGCGCAAGAAGCCGCGCTATCGTACTTTTTCCGGCACCGGCAGGGCCGTCAATGGCAATTACCATGCCGTTATCGTACCACCAATAGAAAAAAATATCAAGTCTACCACTCTCAAAAACAACGATTTGGAATTGGATTTAGGAGAATTTTATGCAAAAAGAAAGCCTTTTTCACAACGACTCGCCCGGCGGTTCGCCCGCAAATCACCGTTGTCTCATAGGGCGCCGCCTCACGGCGTATTTTGGGAAAGCCTTCTCAATCGCGCTTTACAGCACGATTGAGCGACTCACCTCAACGGGAAAAACCCCGAAAAGCCTGTCGAGGTGTGATGAGACCGTATCGAAAGCGCCGGCCGTTTTATTGTAGATACCCACAACAACTTTCATTTCATCGGGATTTTTTGAATAAAGAGCCGATAAATATGCAACGCGAAACAGTCCTTTTTCCGCGAGTTCCTTTGTCGAAAGCGCGCCGTATTTCTGAAGCGCCTGCTTGTCAACGACAGCGGACGGTCCGTCATACCCAATGGTAAACACAAAATCTTCGCGTGACAGCATATATCTCTTCCGTTTATAGGTTTAATGGTCCGCAACAGCGGTGTTTCTATCATTATAATACAATTTTGCAAGACAGGCAAGAACGCCATTGGGATTCTTCCGTTAAACCGCACAATTTTTGCTCTACCCGCTTGACATTTTTTCTTCCATGCGCTATGCTTCTTTTAAGTTGAGCATTCGGGATCAAAATTTGATTTTGCCCATTCCCCGGTTGTGTAATGGCAGCACCGCAGACTCTGGATCTGCTTGTGGGGGTTCAAATCCTCCCTGGGGAATGTAAAACCTGCAATTCGTGCGGACCGGCATTCGCATAGCGATTTTCCAATTTCAAAATCATTTCCAGTAATGTTATAACGGCCCCTTCGTCTATCGGTTAGGACATGAGATTCTCAATCTTAAAAGAGGAGTTCGATTCTCCTAGGGGCTAAGCCTTTTTATGAACTATCCCGTTCCAGAGCGCGCAAAGCGGCGGGGCTTTAGACTCCCCTCCCCCGCGAATAAAAAACTCTTTAGCGGCGATGCCCGTATCCTTCGTAGAGCGATGATACAGAGGCATTGGAAGCTTCTATAAGTCCGTCGGCGTCTTTAGAGACGGCATCCTTTGCATAAAAAACATGAGCCTCTCTTGACTATAATAGAATGAATGTTTATAGTAAAGTTATGGATGAAAATAAGCAGTTTAACAAACTGGCTTCCTCATTATCTATAGAGGAGCGGAACGATCTTCTTAAAAAGCTGGCGGGTCAATCAACGCTTTCTCACGAACCTCTCTATGATGATGATAAAGTTGAATCTTCAGTTAAAACAATAGAATCGCAATATCAAACATTGCCATGGTATAAGCATCTTTTACTGTTTATACTGAGCTTTTTCAAAAACAAATCCGCGATAAAAGTGTACGAAAATAGATTGATTTCAAAAATAGGGCAAGAGATAGAAACCAAATGCCCAGGCTATTTCAATTACCGGAACCTCCTGTTACTTCCGCTTTTCCACAAAGCACTTACGGAGCTTAAAGTCAATGTACGGTTTTTCAAAGACGCCCTTGACACAGGACTCAACAAGGATAGAGGCGCTTTTTATGCGTTCCTTGGTTCTTTAGAGATGGGAGATGTCCATAAAAGACTGGAAGAAGAGATAACGCCTTCGTGTCTTTCCTCCAAGCATCCTGAAAAAAACGAATCGGAACTCAAGCACATAGCCATAGGTTTAATGGAAGACGCTTTTGCGGCCATCAACGAGGAGCAGCGCAATGCAATGTACCAACATGCCCGCGTGTTGAGTTGCCTTAAAGAATTATCTTTTTTCCTGTTTGATCGGATTCTCTACGCCTTTGCAAATGATCCGGCGGCGGGCGGCATGACCTGTTCCATAAGCGTGGTGAGAGATCAACTCGCAACGCTGAACAACATCCTGTACTCCCTTAAAACGCCTCCGTCGATATCCTTGCTTGAATCATTGTTTGTCTTTACTCTCCAGGAACAGGCGGGAAAAGAAGATATTGACATACAAAATGAAAGCAAAACCCTCCTGTCCTCAGCGGAAAACTCTCTGGCGACTATCCGTGAATTCAATAAAACCGTTCTCCTGACTCTGATACTCAAAGTGGCAAACCGGAATACGGCTCTCAGCCCGTCCGTGATTAGCGGCGGCGAAGACTGGATTACGATATACCGCGACTATTGGAAACAGCGCATAGAACAGTTATTTGATGATTATGCGAAAGCAAAACACCAGCGGGAGCTGCTCGACTCTTTCCGGTGCTTCCTGAAAGGAACGCCGCTCAAAACCCTGGAGTACACAAAATCGGAAAACAATCCGGACGGAATTTCGATACGAGCGGACTACGCTCTTGCATTTCTTCGGACGTTCCATTCGATTGTTTTTATAGCCGATGTCAACAATGCGATTCGTTCCATTTTGCTGGAAGGGGAATTTTCCAAGCGGGAAAACAGGGTATTGTTTACGGAAAGTTACAATGATCTTATGAAGCTTGAAGAGGATATAAAGCGGTTTGAGGCGGAAATTGCGCCAAATGGAGAAATTGGAAAACAGTACGCCATTGCCATGTCGGATATGTCGCTTACAAACAGGCGGCGCAAAGTACATGTCGTGGTTGAAGCGGTAAATGAAACGGCGTTTGAAATCGTAAGCGGGGCAAAAAAGGCGCTTGAAAATATGCTTATTATCTTGCAAGGTATTACCAAAAAAGACCCGGACGGCAAAAACGAGATGCTCTCCAATATATACAAATTTACCGGGAAACCGCTACCAACGACGCTTTTGAATGTATCTGGAACTGCCGTATCGACGATGCCTGCTTTTACGCCAAAAGGCGTCGCCTTCTTTAACGGCATCAATGATGCCATACAAAATTTGCGGCAAGCCTCGCTCATTCTTGACAATATCGAAACGCTGAACTTGGGATCATGAAAGAAAAGACTGCCGTTTTGTGTCCCTTCTCTCTTTTTGATATACATGATGACGCGTTCTTTTTCCCGTTTTTTTTTGAAGGCAAACCGGTGTCAGGCATTTCATGTATGCTTTCCGTCCGCATCGCGGGTAACATGGATGTACGGGAAACCGGACGCAGAAACGCCTTTTTACAAAAAATCGGCGTTGACCCCACAAAGACCTTCGCCTGTTCGCAGACCCATTCGCAAAACGTTGCCGTGATTGACGGCGATCATTCCGTTGAAAGTGTGCGCGATGCGGACGGGCTTGCAAGCGGAGCGGACGGCGTTGCGGCCAACGTGTATCTTTCGGTTACTGTGGCTGATTGCCTGCCGGCGTATATGTTTGACATGGAGACCGGCGCTTTCAGCGTTGTTCATTCGGGATGGAAAGGAACCGGCATTGTGTTGAACGCGCTTAAAAGCATGAATGCGGAGGCGCATCCCGAAACGGTGTGCGCGGTATTGGGTCCCTGTATATGCGGGGATTGCTACCATGTTGATGATGAGCGGCGGCGTATTTTTGAGGCGCGATTCGGTTGCGAGGCGCACGATTCGTCTGCCGAATACCCGCTCGGCGGCGTGGTAAAAGGCGATTGTCTTGACTTGAAGGCGGCGAACGCGGCGCTTTTGGTGAACGTCGGCGTACGAAACATTGCGTATTGTGAAAACTGTACATTTACCGATGAACGGCTCGGTTCTTTCCGCCGTGAAGGGAAGAATTTCACCAAAATGATGGCGGTGATAGGAAGAAGTTGTCATGTTCATTCACTATAAAGAAATATGGAAACAAAAAATTGCGGACGCAATCAACGCGCTACTCGTGGAAAACGGTCTGCCGGAAACGGTCGCCGCGTCCGGCATAGTCGCGGAAATTCCGCCCCAATCCGATATGGGCGATCTCGGCTTTCCCATGTTCGCGTATGCAAAGCTCCTGCGCAAGGCGCCGCCGCAGATAGCGCAAGCCTTGCTTGAGAAACTCGCCTCCAATGCCGGATCGGGAGTCGCCAAGGCCATGGGACCCTATGTGAACGTCTTTCTTGATCGTGCCGAGACTGTCCGTGAACTGCTCAAAAAAGCCGCTTGGGGGGAAAAAGAAGGCTTCGGCAAGCCTAACACGCTTAAAGGCGCGCGAATAATGCTGGAGTTTTCCAGCCCCAACACTAACAAACCCCTGCATTTGGGACATTTACGCAACGACATACTGGGAGAAAGCATGTCCCGCATTTTGGCGGCGTGCGGCGCGGATGTCCGCAAGGTGTGCATCATCAATGACCGGGGCGTACATATCTGTAAATCCATGCTGGCGTATCAAACGTACGGCGATGACAAAAGCCCGGAAAGTGAACACATCAAAAGCGATCACTTTGTGGGAGAGTGGAACGTACGGTTCAACCAGATGAGCAAGGAAGATCCCGGCGCTGAGGAAAAAGCTCAGGATATGTTGCGTAAATGGGAGTCCGGCGATGAGGAAGTGACGGCTCTGTGGAAAAAAATGAACGAATGGGCTATCAAAGGCATGAAGAAAACTTACAAACGCACCGGCGTTTCCTTTGATGCCTACTACTTCGAGAGCAAGACCTATGTGCTCGGCAAAGACGAAATTGCGAAAGGGCTGGAGAAAGGCGTTTTCTACAAGGCTGACGATGGAGCTGTTATGGTAGACCTCTCCACGGAAGGGCTTGGCGAAAAGGCGCTATTGCGCAAGGACGGCACGTCTATTTACATCACCCAAGATATTGGCACTGCGATTTTCAGGTATGAGGACTGGGCTTTTGACCGCCTTATCTACGTGGTGGGATCGGAACAACAACACCATTTCAAGGCGCTTTTCAGCATCTTGGATAAACTAGACTACGAATGGGCGAAAAACCTGTACCATTTGAGCTACGGCATGGTGAATTTGCCAGAAGGCAAGATGAAAAGCCGTGAAGGCACGGTTGTTGACGCGGACGATCTTCTTGACAGTCTGAAAGAAATGGCGCTTCAGGAAATAAAAGGGAAAGAACGGGAAGAGGCAGTCGGCGATCCTGATGAAATTGCCGAAAAAGTAGCCCTGGGCGCGTTGCACTACTACCTTTTACAGGTGAG
>JAITAW010000306.1 GCA_031283905.1 Treponema sp.
ATATTTCCGTCCAAGCCCTTCATGTTGGCAATGGCCTGCTCCACCGGCCCGCCCGGCGCAATCTGAACAATAAAGAAGTTGATCGTGATAATGGCCCAAAGAGTCGGGATAATAAGCAAAAGTCTGCGCGCTATGTATGCCGCCATGATACGCCTCTGTTAGATTTGGTTGCTATCCGTATCGAAGACCGTGCCGCCCAAACCCTGCACCGTAACGCCGTCCCGGTACGTTTGCAGCGCCCGTTTCTCCCGCTCTAGCTCCGGAAAAGAGTACAGCGCCGCGCCGGTTTCGCCGATACTCACCTCCGGCCGGCTGTACATCCCGATCTCCTTGATGAGTCTGTCTTGAGCATTGGCGAGATTTGCGGGCTGGGCTTCCGGCGTATTTGCCGCAATGTCCGTAGTTTGAACATTACGCGGAGAGGACCACACCCGCGCAAAGGCTATTTTCCGTAAATTTTCAACCTTAACCGCCTCATTGCGTTTCTTCACATTGCCCGCGCGTATTGCCGGAATGATCCAGAACAGCACAGAGAAAAGCAGCGGAACCACGCCCAAACCAACGGTGATGACCGGAAGCGGATTTGACGAAATACCGGTAAGCAGCGCATAGGTGATGCCATAGAGATAGGAGGCGGCTTCCCCTGTGGCCTGTGAAACAAAGCGGGAAATTCTTTCGCCGTTTCTTGCGATAGAGGTTGCGATGCCGACGGCGCCTGTGGTAAGCGCATTGTACAGATAATATCCGCCAAAAATCACATTCACGCCGTTTATGATACAGAACCATGTGTTCATAGACGGCTTATTTGCGGAAAACTTTTCGAGCAGTTTAACCGGACTTGAACCGCCGAAGGAACGATCGCGGGTATCGACCCGCACTAGCAGTTCATCAAAACGGTAGACAACGGTACCGTCATCGGTGGCCTCCGGGCTGCCGCCGAATTCTACGCAGTAGGCCGTAATGGCTTCTTCCGCTTCAAGCTGTTTTTTCCCCGTAAGCATGATGAATTCGGGCAGGGAAATGACGCCTCTGTTTGCCTGAATGTAGGCTATAACGGCTTGTTTTTCCCTGTTTTCCCAGTTCACATTCGGGTCTCCATCGCCAAAGACAAAGGAAAAGATAGCCTTATGCAAGGGGCGCGACTTGGGACGCTGCCGTTTGCTTCCGTAATAATAGGGATCGAGCGACTTGGTCAGCTCCGAATAGAACCAGATGCGCATGATAAGGTTGAAGATGCTACTCGCAAAGTACAGTCCGCCGCCTCTATTTGAACGGCTGTCCGAATTATTGGAAGAACCGCCGCCCATGGAAATCACGAGCGCGGCAAGGGCAAGGAGCATGAAGAGGGCAAAGTAGCCTATGAGCATGACCATGATCCATACTTTGAAAAGCCACGATGAGACGATTTTTATGCCCTTACCGATCTTCTCCAAAAGATTCCGCATGAACACGCCGGCGCCCCGGTATTTGCTTTTAAATCCCCGTGGGAAGGAATAGAGAACCTCCCCCGATTCGGTTACCTGAAGCCGCGCTGAATATTCATCGGCGACCTTCGGGATAAGCTCTTTAACCGTAACAAGGGGGAGGCTTGTTCTCCCCACAATATCCGCAACCGTCGCGCCGTCTTTTTGCCTTCTGCACGCCTCCGTTACCTTCCGGTAAGCATCTCTATCGTTGATTTTCTGTGCTGTTTGTTTCATATATTTCTCCATACTAACTGTACCGGTTATCCCCCAGGGGAATACCGTTTTTAATCGCCCTGCGTATTGTCAGTCAATATTACCTTCTAAAATTCTGGCAAGCGTGATATTTACAAAATAGTCGTCAACCAGTTTATTTACTCTTGTCCATACCTTATGGCTTAGGCATGTGGATATTCTTGCACAGTTTCCAGTGCGCTTGTCGCACGGAACGGTATCCATCTCCTCTCCCGACGCTTTCAGTATGGATTTGAGCGTTACCTCTTCAAGCGGTTTTTCAAAGAAGAATCCTCCGCCCGGTCCCCGGACAGACGCCACAATACCGGCTCTACGGAGTTTGAAAAATATCTGCTCTAAAAATATAGGGGAGATGTGCTCCTGTTCCGACAAAGTACTGACAGATATAGGACCGCCATCTTTCCCTAACTGGGCTAACGCCAACGTCGCTCGCAAGGCGTATCTGCCGCGAGTGGTAATTTTCACAAAAACCTTCCTTGCTTAGGCATTTGTCGTATTATACAATATACAAAAAAAAATGTCATGGGCGGTTTCAATGCTATTGCATAAAAACCCTTAAGAAAATATACTGGGGTCTTAAGGAGTAGAAGATGAAAAGATTTGCGTTACTAGTTTTTTTTGCGCTGGCAATCAGCGCGGGCAGCGTGTTTGCCGAGCATCCCGGCGGTTGGGGCATTGGCGTACAAGGCGGGTGGTCAGGCGGCGGCGGTGGCGGACTTACAATTAAAGCGCCCAAATTGCCGATTTACTGGACGGTAAGCGCCAGCACCGGCTGGCTCGGCGTGTCGGGAGATTATTATT
>JAITAW010000044.1 GCA_031283905.1 Treponema sp.
GCGCCTCATTGAGATCGAGACTATTCTGAAAGAGTTCTTCCCGCCGGATAAACACCCGTTTGTACCGGTGAATGTGGAGGCAATCAACGCCGGCTTCAACGCGGTATAAGCGCGCGGGCTGCCTCACGGTCAGCTACCCTGACTGCATGCGGTCAGCAGCCCGCCCATCATGGCTCCAATCTTCCGCTCGTCAGCGTCCCGCGCGGTTACAATGCCGGTGATAGTCCCCTTTGATATGGCCGCTATACGGTCGCACAGGGCAAGAATTTCGTCCAGTTCAAAGGATACGAGCAACACCGCCCGTCCCTTGTCGCGTTCGGCGATGATGCGCCTGTGTATGTACTCAATGGCGCCCACATCAAGCCCGCGGGTAGGCTGGGACACGATCAGCAATTCCGGCGAAAGGTCTATTTCCCGCGCAATGACGACTTTCTGCTGGTTGCCGCCGGACATGGATTTCGCAAGCGTGGCCGCCCCGTTGCCGGCGCGGATGTCAAATTCGGCGATCAGCGCCTGCGCATGGGAAGATATGGCGGGAAACCGGAGAAACCCGAACCGTGAATACGGAGCCTGTCTAAAATTTTTGAGAATAAGGTTTTCATCAACGCGGAAATCAAGCGCCAGCCCATGTTTATGCCGATCTTCCGGTACCAACCCTATACCGGCTTCGTTGCGGGCGCGGATACGCGCCGTGGTGATATCCTTGCCTTTAAGAAAGACGCATCCCGATTTTACCGGCAAAAGACCGGCGATAGCGGCCGTCAGCTCGGATTGACCGTTGCCGTCAATGCCCGCAATGCCGAAAATTTCTCCGGCGCGGACGCTCAAGGAAAGATCGCGTACTGCGGGAACGCCCTTGCCGCCCATGACCGTAAGGTTTTCGATCCTGAGAATTTCCTCCCCCGGAACGGCGGGTTTTTTGTCAATGCGGAAATCCACCGCCCTGCCAACCATTTTCTCGGCAAGTTCCCGCTCGCCGGCATCGGCGACATTGACCGTACCTATGGTCTTGCCGCGCCTGAGTATGGTGCAACGGTCGGCGGCGGCTTTTATTTCCCTAAGTTTGTGGGTGATAAATACAATGGTACTGCCTTCCGCCTTGAGTTTGCGGAAAATAACGAGGAGTTCATCGATCTCTTGAGGGGTAAGCGCCGCGGTCGGTTCATCAAAGACGAGAATATCCGCGTTCCGGTACAGGGCTTTGAGGATTTCCACCCGTTGCTGCATGCCTACCGTAATGGTTTCAATACGCGCCTTTGGATCAACGGCAAGACCGTAGGTTTCCGAAAGCCGGGCGACCCGTTTTTCCGCTGTTTTAAGATCAAGGTTGCCGAACTTGTCGCGGCTTTCAAACCCAAGGATGATGTTTTCCGTGACGGTGAAGGTATGCGCCAGCTTGAAGTGCTGATGCACCATGCCGATTCTGAGCGCGGCGGCGTCATTCGGCGTCTTAATGGCGACTTTTGTTCCCCGGATCTTGATCATCCCTCCGTCCGGCTCGTAAAGGCCGAACAGAATAGACATAAGGGTGGATTTTCCGGCGCCGTTTTCTCCAAGCAACGCATGGATTTCACCTTCCTCGACCGATAGACACACCTTGTCGTTTGCGACAATCCCGGGAAAGATTTTTGTTATATCGACCATTTCGATTGCGGGCGCCGGCATATCCACCTCACTCCTAGCGTGAGAGCATGGAGCCGGGGACGGCGGCTCCCGCTCCGTCTATTTACTGCGCTTTAATGTCCGCCGGGAAATTCGGCGTGGCCCGCGCTTCTTCAAGCGTCGCCGCCACTTTTATCGTACCGGCTATGATTTTCGCCTTTTCCGCTTCTATCTTGTTTACAATATCCCGGGAAAGCGCCGCAGTGTTGGTGACGGCAAAGTCTACGCCGTCAGCCTTCAAATCAAGCGTTACGACTTGGCCTTTGAACGTCCCGTTTTTCACGGCGTTAAGGGCGTACAGCAGAGCGGACTCGACCCGTTTTAACATGGAGGTAAGTACCGCGGAATCCGTATTATTGTAAAGCCCTTCTTCGTACTGATCGGAATCAACGCCGATTGCCCACACGTTTTTGCCTTGAAGCCGGTATTCTTTCGCCTGGGCGATGGCGCCGTTGCCGGTACCGCCCGCCGCCGAATAGATCGCGTATACGCCGGAATCGTACCAGTTCTTGGCTTGGGCTTTTGCGAGATCGGGGCGTCCCCAGTCGTTCGCGTAGTACTCAACGATCTTCGCGTTGGGAAGCGCCGACAGGATGCCTTGAATATAGCCGATCTCAAATTTGGTGAGCGTAGGATCTGCGATGCCGCCTATGAACCCGAACCGGGGATCGGCGATGCCGTCCGCCTGCGCTTTAAGAGCCGCGGCGAGTCCGACCAAATAAGAACCTTCATGTTCCGCAAACGCCACATTCAACACATTAGGCAGATCGATCCAGTCAACATCCACCATGAGGTAGTTTTGATCCGGCGTACCGGCGGCGACTCCGCCAAGCGCGTCCGCAAAGTCAAAGCCCATTGCGGCAATCAGATCGTACTTTTCATCGGCGGCCTGCCTCAGACTCGGCGTGTACATATCCTGCGTTTGGACCGCCACCACTTCATACAGGACGCCGCGCTTCGGCGTTGAATCCCATGTGTCGCCGTAGAACCGCAAAATGCCGCGCCACGCGGCCGCGTTGAAAGACTTGTCGTCAATGCCGGTCCCATCGGTTAAAAGCCGCATCGTAATCTGTTTTTCAGCCGGCGCCGCCTGACCGGGGGACGCCGGTGCCTCCGGGACGTCTTTTTTTGAGCAAGAAACAAACAGCAAAAGCGCTAATGCTAGCGACATACCGGCAACCGCCGGAATCTTCTTCATTAAAATCCTCCTTAAAAAAGAAAAAGCATATATGTATTTTATAGCAAGTTAACAAGAAGAAACAAGAGGGTTGCGCTTGGGGGAATAGCGATTGCATGTATTCACGGCGGAGTTCCACGCCATCCCTGTTTGGTTATACATGGAATCGGCGGTGGAGCGGTAGGTTTCTCCGGTCGCGTTGTTTCTGCCTGCGGCCTATTTGTACAGGAAGTCGCGGTCGTTGTAATAGGCTCCGTACTTTTTGACGGCTTCTGGGAACGCAAAGCGGCAAGAAATCGTAACTTAACTTTAGTCCTCGCGCTTATTTCTTCGAGCCGTTTCTTTCGGTGAAAACTCGCCCGGCCCGGTAAGTATCGTACCGCCGCATCGGACATTTCTGAGCGGATTAAACTCAAACCGTCTTTCAAAACGGCCTCCGGAATACCCGGAAGGAAACGGGCATACGTTGATGAACGGGGGATAAGAGGGTGTCTTCGCGTGAATAGGGGCGTGCTACGCGGGGTAAAGGCGGAAAGCCGAACTGGCCGTAAGTTCCGCCGGGAAAACGCTGCCATCGCCACACACGGCAAAAAAGAGACAAAAAGACCGCTCCCGAATGTTAACCAGCTCCGTGGCCGGAGACCCGCTTCGAGCGCGCTCCCCTTTCTTTCTCCGGTTTTTCCGAACTGGTAAAAGTTCTTTTTACGGGTAACGCCGGGTTTCTTGAGCGTTTTGTCTATGGTCGGCAGGCAAACGTTAAACTTTTCCGCGAACTCCCCCGAATACCGGCCGGAACGTCCTTCGTACGAACGAGCCGGTTCGCTTTCGTCCGTTTTCCCCGGCGTTCTTTCGGATATCCGTATTCGAGAGAACCGATTCCTTCAAGCCGTTTCTTTCGGCTATAATCCCGCCCGGAATCAATGCGAAACACTTCATCCTCTTCCTTAAAACGTATGCCATGCGTTATAATTTGTGGCAGGAAAAACTTGTCAAGGGAGCGGCATCGGCTTGTCCGCGCCGGTAGTATGCCGCATTAGGAAGAACTATATGCATGTATAAAGCGGACATCCGCCTCGATTAGCGCGGAAACGCGAGGAATAATTCGATATCCGCAGAATCCGCTTTCTTGTTTCAGTTTTTATAATTCTGCAATTCCGCAATTTCTTCTTGAAAACCCTTGACAATTGTCCATAAATAGCATATACTTTCTCTAAAAGATATAAAATCTTCAAAAGGAGTAATAACAAACAAAATGAATAATTCGTATTATATTATTAGTCGTAAATCCCC
>JAITAW010000058.1 GCA_031283905.1 Treponema sp.
GAGAGCCTCATCGTGTTTTTAGGTGAAAACGATGAACGCCAATACCTCTATCCTCCGGAATTTCACAGAGGGTTTTTCCGTTTCAGTGTGGGACTTGAGGATGAAGAAGACATTATCGCCGATCTGGATCAAGCCTTAAAAAAGACCGGTTTGCAATGAGGCCGGCGTATACTAAAAATGGTCGACTCGAAGGTTCGTGTTTTTAGGGATTCTCTAGGGCAACGCTGATTAATTACCGGAAACGGTTTTGAGGGTGTTTTAGCGGACAAAATGCTCCCATAGCCGGCAGTTTTTACGCCGCTTAATAGGGCTTTTGCCCTCTCGTAAGGGGAAAAAAGCCCACAAGAGGCGAACGTGGCGCGTCCCGCAAGGATAAAAAAACGCGGCGCGTGTCGCAAGAAAAAAAGCATCTTGCAAGGATAAAAGAATGAAAATGATTCATACGGCGGACCTTCATATAGGGAAGGTTCTTCATGAGCGCTCTCTTATTGAAGATCAGCGCCATATGTTCAGCGCCCTGCTCGCGGCGGTTACGGAGCATTCGTGCAACGCGCTGGTTATCGCGGGCGATGTGTACGACCGTTCCATACCGCCGCCGGACGCGGTGAAACTCCTGGGGCCCTTTCTCGGACAGTTGAAAAAAGAATGTCCGGACCTTGAGGTGTTTCTTATCGCGGGCAACCATGATTCCGCGTCCCGGCTCGGTTTCGGCAAAGAGCTTTTCGCGGAACTCGGGGTACATGTGGGCACGGACCCGGAAGACGCATGTACGCCGGTCACCGTTACCGCCGGGCGCGAGAAAACCGCGTTCTTCATGCTCCCCTTCCTTGCCGCAGGTTCTTTGAAGTCCGTACTGACATGCGGGAGCGGACGGGATCCCGCGCCGCTCCGGTCCCAGTCCCTCCTCGCGGCGGAGGCCGCGGCGCGGCTGGAGAAGGCGCGGCTGGAGGCGCTTGAAAACGGCGCGGACAACACGGCGCTGATCGCCCACCTCTTCGCGCGCGATGGAGTTTCCTCCCAGTCCGAACGGGCCTTTCTCGGCAACGCGGAATTGGTCGACATAAACCTCTTTTCCGGCTTTGATTATGTCGCCCTGGGGCATTTGCACACGTTTCAGCAAGCCGGTGAAAAGGCGTTTTATCCGGGAAGCCCGTTGGCCTATTCCTTTTCGGAAGCCGGGCGCGAAAAGGTCTTTCTCGCGGTTACGCTTGAAAAGGGAAAAGCGCCGCGCGTGGAACCCGTTCCGGTACCGCCGCTGCGGAAGATGGCGCGGCTCAAAGGGAAGTTCGCCTCTTTTTTGCGGGGGGACGCGGTTGATGAAACGGGCGCGTCCGCGCAAGAGGCGGCGGACGGTTATCTTGAAATCATCTTGACCGATGCCGCGCTCATTGATAATCCGCTGTCCCTCTTGAGCGGGCGGTTTCCCTATCTGCTGCGCATCGATCAGAGCAACGCGATCAACGCGCGGCTGCGGGAAAAAGTGGCGGTGTTGAGAACCATGCATGATACGGACGCCGCGCATACTATGGAAGAAGACATTATTGGCCACTTTTCCGCTTTTCTCGGCGAGATCTATGGGGCGGAAGACGCCTATGCGGAGGAATTGGCTTTGTTCAAAGACATGCTCCTTGAAGCGGAGGCGGAGCCATGAAACCGGAACGGTTGTTTATGAACAATTTCGGCCCCTTTGCGGGCGCGGCATCCATTGATTTTACGGGTCTGGACGATATATTCCTTATCACCGGAAAAACGGGCGCGGGGAAAACCACCATATTTGACGCGATTTGTTTCGCGCTCTACGGGAAAGTGCCCGGCGGGCGCAACGATCACCTCCCGCGCCTGAAGTCCGATTTCGGCGCTGAAAACGCGCCTTCGGCTTTGCCGAAGAACAACGAGGCTGTTGACGAGTGTTTCATCGCCCTGGAATTTTCGCTTGGACAGCGGTTGTTCCGGGTGGAGCGAAGCCCAAAGCAGGAAAAGCCCAGGAAACGGGGATCGGGCGTTACGGTCGCCGAGGAATCCGCGGTTCTGTACGAGCGTCTGAACAACCGATGGGAAAGCGTAAGCTCCCGGAAAAGCGAGGCGGATCAGAAGATAAAGGACCTGATTGGGCTTGAATCCGGGGAATTCTTCAAGATAGTGCTGCTGCCCCAGGGGGAATTCGCCGCATTCCTCCGCCAGAACACCAATGATCGCAGAACCGTACTGGGGAAGCTCTTCCCCATCGACAGAGCTATGCGCGTCAAGGAAATGGTCGCGGGTAGGGCGAAGGATGCCGAAGATGCGGCAAAGGCGGTCAGACAGACCCTGGAAGAACTCGAACGGCGGTGTTCCACAGAGGGTTTTGATGAAGCGAAGCGGGCGTTTATTGAAACGCTGCGCCACGCCCGCTCGAAAATCGCCGTTCTGTCCAATGAAAAAGCGCTCTTGTCAAAGAAGCTCGATCTCAAACGGCGCGAGGCGGAGCATGTCAAACGTCTTGCCTCGCTGCGGGACGAGCGCGGCAGGCTTGAAGCGCGGAGCGCCTCGGTCTATGAAAAGAAGCGCGCCTGCGAGCTTTCAAAAAAGACGCGCCCTTTGAGAGAGCGGCTCATTCTGCTTGAAGAAGGCGAGGCCGCGCTTGCCCGCCGTGAACATGACGAGAAGGACGTGCAAGAGTTGGTACGCAAAGCGCGGGAACACGCGGAACGCGCAGAAAAAAACGCGGAAGCCATTCGGGGTCTGGAGGCGGACATACGGGCGCTACAGGAGAAACGCCCCGCGCTACTCGAAGCCCGTGAAACCGAGTCGCTGCTTTTACAAAAGGCGCGGGATTTAGCCGGTGAAAAGGAGCGCGGCGCGCGGCTTTTCGATCAGAAAGCGGAGCAGGAGCGGAAGCTGGCGGGGGAAGACGCGGAAATTCAGCGACTGCAGGCGCTTGCTTCTCAGATCGAGCGTCTTGACGCTCAACATACGCGGGCGAAAACCGTGTACGACAATCTTGTTCAACTGAAAAGAAAGCTCTCCGATGATATAGAACCCTTGAGCCGCGAGGAGCATGAGCTTGCGGCGGGAATAGCCGCGCTGGAGCGGGCGGAACAAGATCTCGCAAAACAGATTCCGGCGCTCGCGGATGAGGTGAAAACCATTGAAGCCGAAAAGAAAGCGTATGAACAAGCGGGGCAAGCCGCGGCGCTTGCCGTTGGTTTGAAAAAAGGCGAGCCGTGTCCGGTGTGCGGCGCTGTGGAACATCCGCGTCCGGCGAGCGCGGTCGCGCGGAAATTCGGTCTTGATGAGCGGATAGAGGCGCTCGCCGCCGCGCTGAAAGCGGCGGAGCGGGACGAGGCTGTTTGTAAAGCGGATTTGGAAGCGAAAAGACAGATGCTGGATCGTACGCGAAGAAGGCTCGCGGGACTGCGAAAAGAGGCGCGGGCTTTGATGCGCGATTCCTTCAACGCTTCCCTTGGTATGGAAAACGGCGCGGACGGCGTCCTTACGGACGGTATGCCGGCATCTCCGCCGGAAATTCCGCGATCAACGGAAGCGGCCGCGATGCTGAAAAAACAAAACGATGTTTTGAACGCGGTTACCGGCCAATGGGGAGACGCTCGTCAGGCGAATAACAAACTGCCGCTTTTGTATAAGGCAAGAGAGCGCGCCGCGTCCCTTGCCGCTGAAACCGGACAACGTATTGCTATTAGCGTGGAAAAACAAAACGCGCTCCGCGAGGAGATAGAGGCGCTTGAACGCAAGCAGCGGCGCGCGCTGGGAAACGCCGCCGCTGACGGGGGCGCTCTTGTGGGCGCGGGGCAGGCCCTCGCGGAAGCGGAACAAGCCCTGGGAAAGGCCGAAGCCGGCGTTGCGGCTCTACGGGAAGCGCGTGAAAACGCCCAAAAACGTCTGGCAGCCGCGCTTGCGGCGGAACGATCGGCCCGCGCCGCCCGTGAAGAAGCGGCGTCGAAGCGGGCGGAAGCCGTTTCCGCCATGGACGCCGGCATCGCGGCGTCGCCCTTTGCGGACATAGCCGCGCTGAAACACGCCGCGCTGAAGCCGGAAACCGAAGCGGATTTTGAGAAAACCGTGCGGCAATGGGAGGACGAGCGGGAAAAACTGCGACTCCTTCTTGAGGAAGTGGAAAACGCCGTAAAAAGCCTGCAAACGGAAATACGGGAACTGGGCGGCGATGAAGACGAGCCGCATATTCAAGAGAAGCTCGCGGAACTCGCTGCGGACCTTGAAAAAACGGAAGAAGAGCGGGACAAGGTACAGGCGGATCTGGCCGCCGCGGAACGGGACGGCGCTCTTCTCAAGGAAAAACGGGAGCAATACGCCGCCTTGCTCAAGAAAAGCGAAGTCCTGGCGCGGCTACGGGACGATTTTGAAGGCAGAACCGGCAAAAGACGCTCCTTTGACGCATGGCTTCTGGGCAAGTATCTTGCCGAAGTTACGGTTTTTGCGACCAGTCGTCTTGAACGCATGAGCGAGGGGCGCTATTCCCTGTTGCTCAATCCGGAGCGCGAGAGCGGACGCGGCCTTTCCGGTCTTGATCTCGAAGTGTTTGACGCCTATACCGGCAAAACGCGCCCTTGCGCCACTCTTTCCGGCGGAGAGAGCTTCATGGCTTCCATAAGCCTTGCCCTTGGGCTTGCGGATTCCATACAGGAACGCTCCGGCGGCATCAAACTCGACGCGGTGTTCATAGATGAAGGCTTTGGTTCCCTTGACGATGCAAGTCTTGACAAAGCGCTCGGCATACTGGATGAACTGCGCGAACAGCGCATGGTTGGCCTCATCTCCCATGTGGGTGATTTGCGAACCCGCATCCCAAGCCGCATCGAAGTCATCAAGAGCAGTTCGGGATCAAAGATCACGATATCGCATGAAATGGAGCCGTAACGGACTCCGCCTCTCTGTTCTAAACTTGACCCATAACAGGTTCATGATGAATACCGCTCGTACCGAATACATCGGTATCAAAACTTTCATGCTTTCCCTGTTCAGCTCCCGCAATGGACTATCCCGCCGTTTCGTAGGCGGCAAGGAAACTTTCCGCCTCCCTATTGGCCATCGGAAACCGTTCAATACGGTTTTGCGGATTTCTTTTGAAGCCGGAGGATCGTTTGTTTTCTCTTGATAACTAAGACTGCCTTTTTTCCGTAATATGGCAAACAGGCGCCGGTTTTGGCAATTTTTTTCATCGGAGAACAGGATTGACGTCATTCGGGGAAAATTACTTTTGATATGCGCAGAAACCAACGCCGGCTTACGATGAGGAAACTGCGGCTAGGCGGCGGGAACCGCCGGAGCTGTGGCGGCCTGCTGACTAAGAACACGCGATTTGCATTTTGCGTTGTCTTTACAGGCAAGGCAGACAACACCCGGAGGGAACAGAGGGGAAGCAAACCGACTATATGATGATCTACGGCTTTAAGCATGGAAAGACCCAGAGCCCACGCAAGGCGCCGGACAGAGACTGCCGACAGTTCGGAGAACTGCGGAGAATAGAACCGCTTTTGATTGGTATACATTTTGTACACCCCTTGAAAACCCGATATGAAACCGGGCGGATATGGCTGGAGCCAGGCCAGCCATGACCCCAGACCCGCCTCTTTGTTGTTGGTTTGTTATAGGTATAAGCGCCACGCGCCCCAAAAAAAGACTTTTAAATCCGAGTTGGGTTTGCCTAAGTCTGCGGCGGATGACCCATACGGATGCTTCCGCGAGTCATGCCCTTCGGCGACTTTGTCAAACGCGCCGGCCGCGGCGGGGTGAAGCGGGAAATAACCGGTGTTGACCGCGAGACCGCCGGATTCGTCAAAGAACTGTTTCTCGTACTCCGCGAGGCCATCGTAGTCGCCGGCGGAGCCGCCGTTCTTGAGCGCGGCGCGGGTTTCCTCAACGGCAAGAGCCTCCTCGTTGTCCGTGCGCAACGCGCCTTTCTCATTGGGGAGGTAATCCGGGCGGGGGTTTTACACCGGTACGGCGCGAAATCCCGTTTGGCCGATTGACGGCAGCCTCGGATAACTCCTTGGTAGAGAAAGAAATACATGGAAAAGAATTAAAAAACGGGCTTTGAAGGGATTCAAAGCCTGAATATAAAGTCCCTTTAAGACAATGGGGGGGGGGGGGGGGATAACGACCGGCATGATTGCGGCGGCGTTTAACCGCGCTTTAT
>JAITAW010000126.1 GCA_031283905.1 Treponema sp.
TTTTCTTTGCAAAATGACGACTTACCGGGTAAGCCGGATATGTTTTTACCGGATTATGATACGGTAGTATTTGTTCATGGTTGTTTCTGGCATGGCTGCCCGGTATGCAGACACGCAAAAATCAGACCGAAAGAAAACGCCGAATACTGGAATAAAAAATTAGACAGGACAATAGAACGGGATAAAGAAAACAAAATTAAATTGGAAGAATTAGGATATAAGGTTTTGGTTATTTGGGAATGTGAAACCAAGAAGAAAAAGGTTGATGTGTTAAAAGATAAAATATTTGAGTTTCTGAAATAATGTAAAATAAATTGTGGGACGCGGTTGTCGCCGTAAACGCGGCGCGTGGAACATTCCGGCGGCGGGCGCGAAGAAATTAGCGACCCTTACCGGCGCGGCGAAAAACGAGACCACCCGTACGCCCGTGGCGACCGCGCGGCGCCGTGAAGCCTTCAACGCGCTCATCGCGGAAATGCGGGACGTCAAGAAACGCTACTTTCTTGAACCGCCGCTCACGGACGCGGATATTGTGAGTCTGGGGCTGAAACCCCACGACCCCACGTCGACCCCGTCCGGAAAGCCCGCGGCGCAGGTCATGGCGGAAACGTATCTGGTCGGGCGGCACGAACTGGGCGTCAGGCTGATCTACGTAACCGGCAGCGAGGCGGATCCCGCGAACAAGGGGTACCGGATATGGTACAGCATCGCGGGGCGCGATGAAACGCCGCCGGCGAACCCGGAGGATTTACGCAAATCCTTTTTCACGAAGCGGAAGAAGGACGTGATCGAATTTGAGTTTGGGGAGAGCGGGAAGACGGCGTATTTCGCGGTGCAGATCGAAAACGACGGCAAAAAAGGCCTGTGGGGGCCGCTCGTATCCGCTTACCCTGTCGGTAAGTGACAAGAATCAACAAAGTGTTGCCCAATCTATTACCCTTGAGTGGCAGGATGTCAAGGAGGTTTACAAGGACGGCCATGAATCTGCCGTGCGCTATGGAACGCCGGCGGGCAATATGGTGTGGAATGACGCGTACAAGGAGAGTAAATTTGTAATTGGCACACTGTCCGGCGATGACGCGTCCAAGGCCGCATTGTCGGGCCGGGGCGTTTCAATAACCCTTGACTCCGGAGACCTTGCGAAAATTTCAACTCCCGATAAAAACAAGCTTGCTGCAGATATTGGGACGGCTTTGACCGGCAGCACTGCTGTGCATTTGGGACTTTTTGCAGACAACATAGAGGAAGTTGAGGACTATCAATCGAATACACCGGTAAATCCGGTCAATCCGTATGAGGATGTTACCACCACATACGGCACGATACAGTTCACGCCCGGCGCGGGGAATGATATAGCCGTGACGCCGGACGGCTTTAATGCCACCGTAGCCCCGGCGGCCATACCGGACGGTCTTCTGCCCGATCTTGGGGGCAAGGTCGTGACCGTGACGATACCGGGCAATGCCTCGGATACCGTATCGCTTGCCGCGGCGCATTATATATACCAGACGCTAAAGGCCAAGGGCGCCACCGTCAACCCCATATCCACCAACCGTGTTCCGTCATATGACGCGGGAGAGTGATGGCATACGAAAAGTGGGCTTCTTAATCCGGGAGTAAATTTATATGCCAAGTATGGCAACGCGGAAACCGAGCTGATGACCGGTATAAAAGTGGTAAAGAACGCCAATAAATACACGATTCAGTATGCCAGAGAGCTGGATGTGAAAAACGCGCAGATGTATGATGAAAATTATGCTTATTACGACAAAGGATTTTTGGTCAATAATGTTCCGATTCCGATCGAGGGTCTTGGTTTGGTACAAAACCCCGGCGGCTCGGTAAAGCCGGTTGCCACATCTGTGGAAATAGGGCACACTAGCCAAGGATTGGGCCGGTATTTTTCCGCGCTGAAAACCGCCGGACTTTTGCCGTTGACTCAAATTAACCCGACATACAAAACAAATGTTGTTGCCAACGATGGCGAAAACGTTAATACCTCCAGCTTTATGGGGTTCATTCGTCATTATACAAATAACGGGCAAAATACCGGTATCGTAACGAGTGTTGCGGCCGGTACTGTCACTGTGGCGGATGATAGGATCAAGGATATGACTATTAACCTTTTGAGTACCAGTTTGGGCGCGATCGCGGATTCCGGCACCCGCCGTGATGGGGATGGCAAGGCCATTGATACCTATCGGGGCAAGCTTTCGGTGCCCGAGGTCAACTACCTGAAATCCCTTAACCGGGACATGGAGTTCAAGAATGCGAATATTTACAGGAATGGTGCGGATTTCATTAGGGATAATTTGACGACTAAAGCAAATGGTGTTACACTGAATTTGACAAATTCGATGCTAAAGGGGGATATGTATAATCATAAGGGCATTACGTATGGCGGTGATGCTGGTCTGGTTATTTGTGGTGATTACAAAGGTAAGGTGTGGTAAGTATAGAGGGCAAGGCTCCATACTATATATTTAATAACAGCTATGGGGCTTACCTCGTCCTTTATGACACATCATCGGACTCCGGGTTTGACCACTTTGCTGTTGTCAAATCACGGGTGCCGGATGGCAAGCGCTCTGGCTTTGATAAGTTTGCCGATAATATAGCTCATTTCGCCCCCACTGCGATTGTATACAATGCCAAGACTGGCTATACGGTACCCGCTTCCAATAGTGCGAATGGATTCAACCCTGACTACAAAGTGGTTGACGGTAAATTCATAACCAATAATGGTGCGTTCGGTGAATGGGCAAGCGATATCAATGCCGTGTCCGGTGTTCCGAATATCGAAGAATCTGCATGGGAAACCGCAGCCAATAATGGCACCAATGGTTTGACAGTAAATAACCAAGTCGTGCCAAGTGGTCCAGATTATCGTTCGTGGGACAGTGTAAGCCCTAGTGAAAAGCATGATCCGGCCCAATGGAGTTCGGTAAGCCTTTTGTCCGATGAATTGGCTATTCGCTTGGCCGCGCTTGAATCCACGCGCGATACGGTCCGGGCATCAATTGTCACCCGCCGGCGCAAGGACGAACGGGCCTATGCCCGCGGGTTCTTGGGTTGATACTCACAAGACAAAAAGGGGATATTGTATTCCCATTCTGATGAAATGGAGTATCCCCATGGTTCTGTTGAAACCATGTCGAGTCCCGCGACAGCCGCTATCCTTGGCGACTGTCGTTGTTTATGGGGCAAAAACTTTGAAATTGTATCAAGCTACGCCATCTTTTCCGTATTGATTCTTTTTTCTATATTAGAGAGGTTTTCCCAAACCTTCCTGAATTTCAATGAGGGAGAGGGAAAGATTTAACCGCGCCGAAAGGCGTCTTCCGTCTGGACGGCTTATTCGCTTTTTATCTCAACTTCCATGACACGGTGTCCTTTGACCTTGATCACCGTAATGCGGATTTTCTTTTCAGAACTTTCAACGGTAAAGCCATCCCCTTCTTCGGGAACGCCGCCGACTGTTTCCATGACCCAGTTCGCAACGATGGTATGCCGCTGTTCACCCGGTTGCTCAAGGGAAAAAGCGTCAAAAAGGTCTTCCAGCGCGGTCTTGCCCAAAACTCTCCATGTATTTTCATCAATTTTCACCATTTCTTCAACGACTTCATCATGTTCATCCCAAATTTCACCGACCAGTTCTTCAATAATGTCTTCTATGGTGATGATGCCCCGCGTCCCGCCGAATTCGTCTACCAGAACGGCCATGTGGGACTTCTTTTTCTGTAAAATCCGCAACAGTTTTGTGATTCTCATGTTTTCCGTGATGAAAACTACCGGCTTTATAATATCGGAAAGGCTCCATTTGTTCCTGTACGCCCGGTAAAAATCTTTGAGCAGAATGACTCCGGTGATGTTGTCAATGGTTTCCCTATAAACAGGCAACCGTGAAAATCCGGTTTCCTGAAATTTTTTGTCAATGTCTTCCAGAGAGTCGGCAATGGACGCGGCGATAACATCAATGCGCGGCGTAAAAATCTCACGGGCTGTAATATCGTCAAATTCAATCGTCCGCTTTATCATGTCTTCTTCCCGCTCGTTGATGCCGCCCTCCTGCCGCATCTCCTCGACAAAGGTCAGCAACTCCGCTTCCGTAACGGAGTGATCCGGCTTCACCTTGAACAGCCTCATAATGAAATTTTTCCATAACCTTAAACTGTAATTGAGGGGCGAAAGGAGAAAAACAAGAGCGCATAGGTAGGGGGCGGCAAAAAGAGCGAACGATTCAGGCGCTTCTTTCGCAAGAGTCTTGGGCGATATTTCACCTATGATAAGCACAAAAACCGTAATCACCAGCGTGGCTATTCCCACGCCGGCTGTGCCCAATAGATCGACAAACAGCACGGTTGCCAGAGCGGAAGAGGAAATGTTGATAATATTGTTGCCGATAAGCACGGTGGAGAGCAGTTTATCGTACTGTTCCATAAGCCCAAGAACCTTTTTCGCCCTTTTATCGCCGGAAGCGGCAAGGTTTTTTATTTTTATCCGGTTGAGGGAGGAATACGCGGTTTCACTTGCGGAAAAAAAAGCGGAAAACATCAATAAAATGATGAGAGAGACAATCAATACTATACCGGTACTATCCATATTTTTTTTCTCCGGCGCTCAGCGCCGGCTCTTTTCTCCTTTTGACTGTTTACCATCCGGCAACCGCGCTGTGAAATAGGCCGGTTCTGCTTCCGCTACGGCAGAACCGGCGGCTTCCGCCGCCAATAACGCGCCGCTATCGGCGGCTTTCGGTCTGGACCTGCTCGCGCCGGAGGTAAGCCGCTTTTTTGCGGTTTCCCTGTCCGCCAGCGACAGAGAAACCGCCGTCTTTACCGCATGAGCCAGTTTCGGCTTTATGTCGCATGTTTTGGCAATCGTTTCCACGGAGGCTGCCGCGATATGCTCAAGGCTTATAAACGCCTTCATTATGGCGGCGGCTTTTTTCACTCCTATGCCGTCAATGCTTTCAAGTACGGAAAAACAAACCTCTTCCGAGCGGAGCTTTTGGTTGAACGACGTGGCGAACCGGTGCGTCTCATCGCGCACAAACTGTAGCAACTTTAGCGCCTCGGAACGCTTTGAAAGACGAATCGGTTCGGACGCGCCCGGAAGCCACAGGTCCTCCTCTCGCTTGGCAAGTCCGACAATATCGCAATCAACGCCCAATTCGTCAAGCACGCCCTGGGCGGCGTTTACTTGCCCAAGACCGCCGTCAATGAGTATGAGGTCGGGCAAGTCTCTACCCTCGCGCACGAGTCTGGAATAACGGCGATACACAACTTCCCGCATGGCGGCGAAATCGTCTACAAAGCCGATTACGGTGCGCAGTTTGAAGATACGGTAATTCTTGCGATCCGGGAGGCCGTTCTTGAAGGAAATAAGGGACGCAACCGGATATTTGCCGTCAAGTTGGGCAATGTCAAACCCCTCGATCCGTACCGGCAGCCGGTTGAGACGCAACGCCCGCATCATCTCTTCAAGCGCGGGTCCCGCGCCGCGTTCCTTGAGCCGTTTTCGCAAGTCCTCCTGCGCGTTCTGCCTCGCCATGGCAAGCACTGCCGCATGGTGCTTGTCATCCGCCCCCTGTATCAACGGCGCATACCCAAACGTTTCGACAAACCATTTTTTGAGGGAAGCGCCGCCGGCTTTGCTGTTTCCATTGCGGAACGTCTCAATATAAATGACTGAGGGCGGCGGAACAGAAGGGTTGTAGTACGACATGAGAAAAGTCTCAACCGATTCTTCCTCGTCCGCCGCAGAACGGGTGCGGAAAAGCTCCCTGCCTATCATCTTGCCGTCCCGCATGGAGAACACGGTGAAGGTGGAGAGTACGCCTTCGCTCGCGCTCGCAATGTAATCACGCGCGTTCTCGTTCATATCAACCACCATCGGACTGGCGCTGTCCTGGAGCGCCTCAATAGCCCGTATAGTATCCCGCAACCCGGAAGCGCGTTCAAAATCAAGCGCGGCGGCGGACTCGTGCATATTTTTGGTAAGATCGACGATGAGACTTGCGGTATTGCCGGACAGTATTTTCTCCACCTGTTTGACATGCGCTCTGTAATCGCGGTCTAGTATTTTCCCGCAACACGGCGCATGGCACCTTTTTATATGGTAATACATGCACGGATTATCCCGTTTGCGGAAGACGTGGCATTTGCGCAGATAAAAGAGCTTTTCCACCATAGTCATCAGGGTGTCCACAGCTTGCGTATTGGTAAAAGGGCCAAAATACAGGGACCCGTCTTCGACAATATACCGCGTCTTGAACACACGGGGGAATTCCTCCGAGGTTATTCGAATGACAGGATAGGTTTTCCCGTCTTTAAGATTGATGTTGTACTTGGGCGAATAGTGTTTGATGAGCGTGTTCTCAAGGAGAAGCGCTTCGTATTCATTCGCGACAATAATGGTTTCAATACGCTCGGCGCGTTTGATGAGCGCGGCGGTTTTGGGGTCTTTTTCACCGGAAAAATACGATGAAAGCCGGAGGCGCAACGTTTTCGCTTTGCCCACATAAATGACATTATTTTCTTCGTCCCGCCACAAATACACACCCGGCTCAGCCGGCGCTTCACGGGCAAACTGTCTGAGAACCTCTTTCCTTGCTTCATTAGCATCTGATAGAGATGCTGTAGATGAGTCCATAGCGTTGAGTATACCTGTTTTTCGCGTGTGAAGCAATGGCGGCGCGTAAAATCTACGCGCCGTGGAAACCCGCGCCGCGCTCCCGCGCTACTCGTCCCGCAGCACTTCGGCGGGTCTGGTGCGGGCGGCGCGGCGGGACGCGAACCATGCAGCTATCAACGCCGACAGGAAGCCGAACAAGAATATCAAGACCACTTCATGGGGAATAACCCGCGCGGGAATCTCTTTTATGTAAAATACGGCGGGAGAAAAGATGGCGAATTCTTCGACCCGCGATCTACCGAAAAGCCCGTAAATCAGATTCAGCAGACTGATAAAGGCGTTGACAACATGTTCCAGCGCCGTAAAAAATCCGCGTATGCGGGTTGCGAGAAACAGGCCGAGAGCAGTCCCCGCGCCCGCTCCGATGAGACCTATGACAAAGCCGTCCCACACAAATATGAGCCTCACAGCCAATTCGTCCGCGCCCAGAGCGCGCAGCAGCCCGATTTCCTCGCGGCGTTCCAATACGGCTCTGCGCTGCGCCTGGAAAATATTAAGCCCCACCACAATGAAGATAAGCCCCACAAGCAGGAACATGAGTAGCTTCTCCGAGCGCAAAGCGCTGAAAAACGCCTTGTTGTAGTCCCGCCACGAGGTTATGTTCACGACCGCCGCGCCGTTGCCGCCGGATGCGCCGCCGGCGGCGTTTTTTACGGCGCTCAAATCGTTGATAAGCTGGAGTATGCGGGCGTCGTTCCAGCGGTTCTTCAGTTTAACGCCGAGCGTGAGGCTTGTTTCATCAAGGGCTGCCGCCGTATTGATGTTGACAAAGCCCCAGCCTATATCATATTCGTAGAAACCGGATCGGAAGATGCCCGTAACAGTAAACGTAGAATCATCATCAACATCAAACAAATCGGACAGGGACGCAAGCTCCACCGTATCTCCCACCCGTACATACAGCCTGCTTGCCAATTCCGCGCCCAGCACGAGCGATCGAGGCTCGGTGAGGTCAAAAGAACCGCGTTCTATGTCGAGTCTTTCCGCCATGCCCGCGTCCTGTTCCAGGATATTCGGAACAACCCCGCGTATGAGCGCGCTTTCCTGACCGGAGCGCTTCCCCCGGAGTATGGCGTACAGTTCACGAAATGGCGATGCGGAAACAACGCCCGGAACGGTTCGTATTTGTTCCGCCACCATGTCCATGAGGGCGTTCTGTTCATCAGTTCCAATGAAGACGGGATCAGACGCATCCGCGTCAGCGGTCGCGTTGCCGTCCACAACCGCGGGTATCTCAGCCCTCACATGAAATGAAGATATTTCAATGATGCTTTCGATGAATCCAAGTTGAAACCCGTTCATCACCGCGATAATCACGGTAAGCGCGAGTACGCCCACACCTATACCCAATACCGCCAAAACCGGCGCGGGCGAAGCGCCGGGCGCGCCTTGTTTCCGGCGGCTGTTGTGCCGCGCCGCGACAAATGCCATCCAACCCAGCCTCATTGCCTTCCCCTCACCCGCTCTTCCTTTATTTTCTGTCCGTCTTCCCACACTATCCGCAATACGACTTTTCCATCCATATGCACCTCTTCTATCTCTTGTCTGCCTTCAGTCCGTACGGTGCGCTCCAACACGCCGTTCACGTAATTACGCTCCATTACACGGTCGTCTTTTGAGTCGTACTCATACTCGGTCAACCGCCTTTCAAGAACATCGCCTTCACCGTTAAATGACCGCCACTCCACCGAAGCGAGCCGGTCCCGCGTCCAGTTATTTTTCACCTCACTGATCAGCGTTCCGGCCTCATCATAGCGGCTTTCCGCCAGCGTCCGCCCCTTGTCATCGATTGTATACGTAACCTCTGAAACAGAATCGCCGCTCAACGGTTCATTCAAAAAGTTCGAATTATGCGCCGCGCCGGGACGAACAAAATTCCTGTCGAATTCAGGACGCGGTTTAAGCTGGGGAAATGAAATTGTCAATGCCTGCTGAGCGCCGGCGTGTATGATCCGTTTCACTCCCCTAATCGAGTAGGAACGGGAATAATAGTAGTAATCCGTCCAAAACGATGTTTCCCGCCACTCTTTTTGCGGCTCAGCCGGCGCCGCCGCCGCCGCTTCACCCTCGGCATCTTCGGTTCCGGTTCCGGCGGTTTCACCGCTTTCCGTCCGCGCGTCAGTATGCTGACCGGAACCATCGCCGCCGTCCGCGTCATCCTCGCCGTCATCCACGGCGGGTTCCGGCTCTATCGTAAAAAACGTCTCCACCCTGGTCTCGCTTCTCACAAGAAGGCTTTTTTCATAAAAAAACACGGTTGCGCTTCGCTCCTCTTCGGAAAACTGCCGCTCTTCCATAAGGAAGTGGCTTTCGTTGTACTGTTCGATACATACGAGCGTAGATTTGCCGTCTTTTACGTCCGCGACAGCCGTGAGCCTGCTCATTCCCTTGTCATCGCGGAAAACCCATTGCTGCCGCTTGGGTTTACCCTTTTCATAAAGGGTGCGGGAATCCACTATATATGAAGACTTATAATAGACAACCACGTCCGGCGGCAGCAGCGTCCATGAAATGATCGCCATGCCGAGGCAGTAGTCATTGCGCAAGGCGACAATACGCGAGGGCGCGGGGGACAGCGCCAATCCAGCCGCGTTGGAAATGTACCACGCCGTTTCCTGCGCGGGGAGCGGCGGCGCTATAAGAAACACAAGAAACACACGCCAGCGGACGGCCCTCAGGCGGAAACCGGAAACCGGAATAACCGCCCCCGCCCGCCGCGCCGCGGCTTGCGCGTGAGACGGCGCGTTACGCGATTCCAACAAATTCTTCCGCATAGCTCGTTGCGTCAAAAGGCGCTATATCCTCGTATTTTTCACCGCTACACACAAAAAGAACAGGCAGCCTCAAATCAGCGGCAAGGGAAAAAACCACGCCGCCTTTGGCGCTTGAGTCACATTTGGTGAGGATCGCCCCGTTCACGGCGACCGCTTCCTTAAACGCTTCCGCCTGGGCAAGGGCGTTCCGTCCGGTAGTGGCGTCAAGCACAAGCCACTTGAGGTAGTTCGCGCCCGCTGATTTCGATTCCACAACGCGGTCAATCTTTTTAAGCTCCTCGACAAGCGCCAGTTTGGTGTGCATTCTGCCCGCGGTATCGGCAATGATGATCCCTTTGCCCGCGGACGCCTCTATCGCGTCGTAAATAACCGCGGCCGGATTTCCCCCGCGCTGGTGAGCCACCACCCGCAATCCAAGCCGTTCGCCGTGTATCTTGAGTTGCTCCACGGCGGCGGCTCTGAACGTATCGGCGGCGGCGAGTATTGGTTTACGCGCCCCGTCCGCCGCGCCGCGCGCCGCGTAACGCGCCCCGAGCTTTGCGGCCGTCGAGGTCTTTCCCACTCCGTTTACACCCAGCAGCAGAATAATGGTAAGCGTATCGCCGGGAAAATCTTCCACGGAGGCGTGGTCCCGCGCGGAACCGGCGGCCAGCATCTCCTTCAGCAGAGCCGCGAGCCGGAAACGTACCGCATCGCTTTCGGTGATTTTCTCTTTTCTGCACGCCTCCCGCAACCGCTCCGTGATTTTGTACGCGTTGTTGGCGCCAAAATCCCCCTCAACCAGCAGATCGCAGAGATCGTCAAACAGTTCTTCGGAAACCGCTTTTCTTAACCCGAAGAAGTTTTTTAACGCACTGGTAAATGACCCCATTCATGCCCCCCAATCTTAAAAAAGCCGGTTCCAAAACAACCCGCTTTGGAACCGGCTCACTATACCATACCACGCGAGGCATACGCAAGCGCCCGGGAAAGTTCCGCCCGTTCCCTTCCACCGCGAGCGCCCGCCCGCCTTACTCAAAGGTAATCCCCAGCCACTTATTCGAATCGCTCATGGATTGTCCAATCAAACCAATGTCAACACGCGCGGTAGTTTCCGCGACCAGCCAGTCCTTGCCGTCCAGAGAGAAACGCGCGCCTTCGCCGTCCGCGTCAACAATGCCCATAGCGTGGCTGTACTCGGCGGACACCATGATTCCGGCGGGGACGCCGGCTTGCTCCAGGATAACGGCCCACAAGAGGGCGCGGCTGTCGCAATCCCCTCTGCCCTCAATGGCCGCGCTCACCAGATTGACAAAATCGCTCCCTTCAATATCCCGTTCGTACTGAAACCCCTGCACCCACGCAAGCGCCGCGCTCGCGAGACCGCGATTGCCCGGCGCCGGTACATTCCACAAACGCTCCAGTATAAACGCCGCGTTTTGGATACGCTCAAATGAATCGCGGTAAATTGTCCGGTAAAAGCGCGCCCACGCCTCTTTCCAGAGCGGCGTTTGCGCGTACCGCCGCAACACCAAATCCTCGCGGTCAACCACGAATTGCGCGGCCTCCGCGTCATGCTCAAAAAACGCCGCTTCTCCAACGCCGCCCGCCAGCGCCGCGGTCTTTTGCTCCCCGCGCGGGAATGAATACACGGTAACGGGTCCCGGCGCGTGGAGGCTCCCCGCGTCCGGGGCTATGGAATCAAGGCAGGAAAGGTGCAGGGTGGTTAAATCGCCGCCCGCCGCGTCCCCGTACGCAAGGACAAGCAGAAAAGGCGTTCCCGGCCCGCCTTTGCCCTCCAACTCAAGGCACAAACCAAACCCCTTGATAGCCGCGTTTCCAAGCGAAAAAGCAAGCTCCAGTATAACGGCTTTCCTGTTCCGGTATTCAAAAACATCCGTTTCGCCCGTATTGTTGAACTGTTTTTGAATAGCGGCCGCAAGGGCCTCCGCCGATTGGTACGCGCCCGCCGGATACGCCCGTATACTTACCGTAGCGCCCGCCGGAGAAGCGAAAGAATACGTACTCTTCATATCTCCATCGGCAAGCTCATATTCTTCCGGCAAATCGGTAAAAAAACCCCATGACGGAAAAGAAATCTGCATGGCGTGCGCCGCCACAGAAAAAACGAAAAAAAACAGAAAAAACCCATAGCTTCTGGACATCGCGCCCTCTCTTTTATTTTTTTACCTTGCTTCCGGCGTTGGCCCGAACATGCGTTCCGGCGGCGGTTGTCCATAGTATACCCTAAAAAGAGAGAAAAGGCTATCATTTTTTTACCGTGCTTCCGGCATTGGCCCGGACATGCGTTCCGGCGGGTATTCGCCCGTATCACCGTCAGTGATATGAACGCGGGTGCGGGCAGGAATTCGGGCGGCGGGATAGATCCCTCATTTGGTATCGGAAACATCACGTGCGGTTCCGTATCGGACGGCGCGTTGCAATGCGATGGGTGGTACAAATCTCCCTCGATAAGCCACGACAGCATAACTAAAGCGCATATCTCCTTTACCAGCGCCTCCTGCGCATTCATACCTATACAATATGAAGTATCTTCGGAAACAAATATGACTACGCCTTTGTCAGCCAACCGGACAACGTTTCCACTGCGTACCAGAGCGGGTATTATAGCAACAGCCTCATATCCGGTACGAATGCGGTAACGGTAACTATACCGGTATCAAGTTCGGATAGTCATTTTACCGGCATTGGGTATCGAAAGGACGACATGGCCAGATCCTGCTCCGATTGCGCGTGGTTTATGGTTATCCAATGGCGGGACCTAATAACGCCAATGCGGGCGGCGTTTAGCGCCGCCCCGTTCGTTTCGGGGCATATGCCCGCCGTGTACAGTGATGCTGATGTGGGCTACAGCGCGGTCAACGCATCGCTGTGCCATCCGGTACTATAACGCTCATACTTCAAGGACGTAGCTCTTCATGTTCCGGCTCTTACCGGATACATAGCGGTTCTTTGGGGTTCCGCCGCTTTTTTCGGGGCGCGGGGCTATCGTCAGACACGGACCAACGCCGAATACATCGAAACAAACCCGCTATGATCGCTTTGAGCCGGACGGGTTACGCGCGTATTCGGGGAAAACGGGGTAATCACGGCGTTTGTGAGCGGTAGGTCATCAACATCTTGAAAGGTGAGGGACGGGATAAAACGACGGGCTGGCGCGGGCAACCGGGATGCGACTTTCATTCCGTATGTACGAAAGACCGCCCGGAACACGGGAAAAAAGGTGCCGCAAGGATAAAAATTTCCCTATACAAACTTTTCGTGATACTGTATCATTCTCGTTATGAAAGAATTACATTCAGGCGTATGCGCGCCAAAAGGCTTCCGCGCCGGAGGCATTTGGTGCGGTATAAGAGCCGATTCCCGCAAGCGGGATTTAGCCCTTATTTATTCGGAACGGACCTGCGTTCCCGCCGCCATGTTCACCACCAATGCGGTGAAAGGCGCAAGCCTCCTCGTAACGCGGGACCATGTGTCCTCAGGACACCTCCATGCAATCATAGCAAATTCGGGCAACGCCAACGCGTGTACCGGCAACGCCGGCGTCAAGGCGGCGCAACGGATGGCGGCTTTAGCCGCCGAGGAGTTCGCCATTCCTGTTAAAAGCATCGCCGTGGCTTCCACAGGCGTTATCGGCGTGCCATTGCCCATAGGGGCTATTGAGGCGGAGATTTCAAGCCTCGCGGACTCGCTGCGTGGCGACGTTGCCGGACACAACGCGGCTCTTGAAGCCATCATGACAACCGACACGCGCAAGAAAGACGGCGCGGTTGAGATTGAGCTTTCCGGCGTACCCGCGCGGATCGGCGCTATGGCAAAAGGTTCCGGTATGATCCATCCGAATATGGCGACCATGCTGTGTTTCATCAC
>JAITAW010000150.1 GCA_031283905.1 Treponema sp.
GCCGCGCAACGCGCCGCTCCCCGCCGCCATGCCAAAATCAGCGTTCGCCTGCGCCTTATTCATGCGCTTTTGGGCTTGTTGCGTTTCAGCAGATACAGCGCCGCGCCTAATGCGCCGGCAAGGGCGCAGGTGATAAGCGAACCGGCAATGCCCGCCGCGATTGTTCCGGTTTCCGATCCCTCTTCCCCAACTTCACGGTAATCATAATCGGGCATAAAAGCTACCGCGTCTTGCAATGCGGCGGCGCGTTCAAACGCCGCGCCTTCAGCTTCCACATCAGTAGAGCCCGTGATCTTTTCAATAGACCATTCCAGTCCATCCGGATTGCTGGAAGCAAACAAGGACAACAATCCGCCTGTAACAAGGGCGCATATCCCCAGAACCGCGACAACCCTTTTAAACGCGCCTGTTTTTGAAACGCCGGCGTTGGAAACGGCGCTTTCAATAACTTCGGGGCTGTTCACGGCGACAAACCCGATGACCAAGGCGGTTACGGCGGCTTCGCCCGCCGCAATCGCCAGATGAATCGGCAACATTAAAAGCACAAACGCGGAAAAAGGAAGGACGGTGATACCGGACGCAAGGGTTTCCAGGGTCACAAAGAACGCGCCAAGCGGCAAAGCGATCATGACGCCAAGAACGCAACCCGGCGTGAACCGCTTGAAAGTTCCTCCTCGCCGTTCTGCGCACCACTTTTGAAACAAGGGTTTGACAACCAGCGGGTACACAAAGAGACAGGGAATAATCCCCATATTGAATATATTGCAACCCAAAGCCAGCAATCCGCCGTCCGCAAAGAAAAGAGCTTGTACCGCCAGTACGCTTGTTATGGCAAGCAGCGCGGGAGAACTCCCCAAAAGACAGGCAAGCAGGATGCCGCCTCCTATATGCCCGCTTGAACCGGTTCCGGGTATGGTGAAGTTGATCATTTGCGCGGCGAACACAAACGCGCCGGCAATCGCCATAAGACTTACCGTTCCGGCAAGCCCTCCGCCATTTTCCACGGTTTCCTGTTCCGCGCTTGCCTTTTTGACGCTTGCCATTGAATAGGCGACCGCTCCGGCGGAAACAGCCCACATCACGCCCCCGACAACCGGGGAAACCAACGCATCAGCCATGTGCATGATACGCCTCCTAACTTGTTTATCATAATGGCATATGATTGAAACGAAAGTTCATCTTTCGCATGTCGATGGGGGACAATAAAATCGCTCCGCAGGTTTCATAACGGCGGGCATGTGGAACGCTTTCAGGCGCTTGGGTGTAATACTAACGGAAACCAATGGGCATGTCAAGCGCCCGCAACAATGCGCTGTACAGGTGAAATAAACAGGATAAGACCTTTATAATAGGGCTGTCCGGGAAGGAAGGGCGGCCCGAATGCCCTGCCAATGTGAACCGTGCGGCAGGTGCCGGAAGACCGCCCGTCGGGATATTGATAGCGGAAGGGCGGTTCGCGTGCGGGCATTTATAGGGGAATGTGGCAGGGGAGAAAAAACGGCGGGTAGTAGCGATACGGCCAAACGCGGGAAACGGCGCGGACAGGGATCTGAAAACTCCCGTTTCCAACACAATCACAAATCAAACTGTTGTATTGAAGGTTATCTTGCCATTCCGCTAACTTGTTGACAGGGGTACACATCCGGGATATTAAACCTTATCGCTTCGCTAATAAAAATGTTAGATAAAGCAATAACTGAAAAATAGGCAACGGCGCATAATAGGGCTTTTGCTTTTCGCAGCCGGGCTGCGTCCATTAACAATGGAAGAATCCGGGCGCCAAGCCGCGATGAACTAATTCATTGCAATAGCGTGAACGCGCTAAACACCGCCGCCCCGTCTCCACGCGGGTATACGGGGGGATAAGCGCGAAATGAACCGCCCTCTAAATGGCCGGATTTTACGCCCGCGCTTTCCAATAAAAAAGCGGCTTCCGAACAGCTTGCTTTTCACCGGCCATTGCATAATTTACAAGAATGCCATATACTAAAGGCATGAAAATTACATATTTTGTGCTTGCCGCAGGCTTTTCGCTGTTCATGGTTTCATGCTCGCTTACTACAATGGCGATGCGGTCGTCGAATCCTGAATTCATAGGCAAACAAATACCGGGCGTTTTGGAGAAAAACGAGCGCAAACTGGAAAAGTCCCCTGACGATCAGGCGCTGATTCTGGAAACAGGCTCGCTGTACGTGATGTATGCCAACGCCTTTGTGCAGGGTCCCGCTGATATGCTTCCTTCTTATGAGTTCGACAGGAAAGAAGCCGAAAAAAGCAGGGCGCGAACTTATTACCTGCAGGGCGTTGAGATTCTCAACGCGGGGCTTGAGAAAAAATATCCGGGCTTCACCGAAGCCTACGATTCGGGCGATGTTGAAAAAATGCGGGCCGTTATGGTGCGTACTGTAAAGGAAGATACGGCGTACCTCTACTGGAGTACGGCGGGTTCCCTGTGCGCTTACTCGCTGAATCCGATGGATTTTGAGTTGGGGATGAAAATAAAAGCCCTCGAGGTTATGATAGACAGAGCCTACGAACTTGATCCGGACTTCAACAGCGGAGCGATTGACGATTTCTACGTCCTGTTTTACGCCTCGCTTCCCGAAGGGCTTGTAGGCGATAAATCAATGATAGACGAACATTTCAAGCTCGCGGTGGAAAAGTCCGGCGGACTTCTCGCGGGGCCCTACGTTTCATACGCCCAGTCAGTCGCCAAGCCGAATCAGGATTACGAAGGCTTCAAGCAAAATCTTGAAAAGGCGCTTGCCATTGATCCGAACAAGGACAGAGACAACAGGCTGGTGAACACCATCAACCAACGGAAGGCGCAATATCTGCTTGACAGCATAGAAGATTACTTCATTGGATATGGCGATGACGATGATGAATGGCTCGATGACGAGTGGTTCGATGATGGAGAAATAGAATTTGAATGACTTCGCTTTATATTCACTTCATAGGTAAAGGAGAAAAATCTGATGAAAAAGAATCGTTTTAGGTATAATGTATGGGCGCTTTTTATGGCGCTTGCGGTCTGTATGATGGCGCCCGCGCCGATTTTCGCCCAGAAGAGAGGCAACGCCGTTGTTGAAATAAAACTGGCGTCCATCATTCCCGACAATACCGACTGGAGCAGGACGTTGGACCGTCTGGCCAAGGAATGGTACAGCGCGACTAACGGGCAGGTCGTGGTTTCCGTGTACCACGGGGGGCAACTTGGATCTGTTGAAAAAGACATATTGCGCAAATTGAAGGGAAATACGATTCAGGCCGCAGTGTTCACCTCCGCCGGGTTGAGCCTTATTGCGCCGGAGGTGCTTACGCTTAGCGCGCCGTTTTTTATCCGCAATGACAACGAATTGAACTATGTGCTTGGCGCCGTTCGAGACGATCTTGAAACTAAAATCAACAAAGACTATGTCATGCTTGCATGGGCGAAATCCGGCTGGCTAAAAGTGTTTTCAAGGAATCCGGTACACGTCCCCGCCGATCTTAAAGCCCAGGTTGTCGGAACTCTTAGTGAAATACCCGTAATGAATACCGCGTTTAAGTCTATGGGTTTTCAATTGCAACAGACCGACTTTAATAGTACGATAATATCGCTTACCAGCGGAAAGATAGACGCGGTATACCAAACCCCGACGTACGCCGCTCCGACTCAAATTTTCGGCATTGCAAAGAACATGCTGGACTTAAATATCGCCCCCATCATGGGAGGCATCGTTATCAACCGGCAGACGTGGAATAGGATCGATGACGCCTACAAGCCGAAACTCCTTTCGATCATAAAAGAGATTGAACGGGAATTCAGCAACGCGGTTGCCAACCTTGAAAATGAAGCCATACAGGTTATGAGCAAAAACGGCTTGAATATCGTAGTCCTTACCCCCGCGCAGGAACAGACGTGGTACAGTGAGGTAGGAAGCAAAGTCCCCGCGCTGGCAAACGACAAGATATTCAGCCGTTCCCTTTACAACAAAATAAACGTCTTGTTACAAGATTACCGCAAGTGAGGCGTCCATGTCTAAAGGAAACGCTTTACAGAGAAAGAATGTGCGATGCGGCGCGTTATGCGGCGCACTAGGCGCTCTTGAAGAGGTGATTTGTTATACGGCGGTGATATGTCTGGGAGTGTTTCCCATGCTTGGCATTGGCGCGGGTGTATATTTCACCCATGTTTCCAATGGTCCGGCGTTGATCAACCGGTTTTTCGAGGTGTTTTTAAGCATGAGCGGAACGGATGTGCTTACTCATCTGCTCCTGACAACCGGACTTTTCGCGGGTATGCTGACGACCAAGGACCAGTCCCATCTGGCGATCTCCATTGTACAAAATTTCTCAAGCAAACCGGTCAAGCGGCGCTTAGCGGTCTTCAACAACTGTCTGTCGATTGTGGTTCTGGTGGTAATCGCGTTGAGTTCGCTTGCATTTATCAGGATATGGCTTGATGGAACCCTGATCGGGTTTATACCGGATACGGTGTTCGCCTCGGTCATCCCGCTGGGGTATACGGTTATGGCTGTGCGTTTTGCGTTGCAAACGCCGGTCAAAGGCTGGGGAAGATTGTTTCCCATAGCGGCTTTTCTCCTCGGAATCCTCGCCGCTTTTCCGGTTGTCGCAAAGTTTTGGTGGGGGTTTGACGCGCCGGACGGCGTATACGCCCTGATTGACGCGTGCTATTCTATCGCCGTTGCGTTGAAGGTTCCGGTTATCATTATCCTGCTTGTTTCGGCTTTTATCGGCGCCCCGCTTTTTGTCATCATCGGCGGTTTGTCTCTTATTCTCATAGAAACGTCCGGCGGCGAATTGGATTTGGTCGCCAATCAGATATACGCGACGCTTACCAATGATAACTTTATCGCCATCCCGCTTTTTACCCTCACCGGCTTCTTGCTTTCCGAAAGCAAAGCCGGAAACAGATTGGTTGCGATATTCAAAAATCTTTTCAGTTGGCTTCCAGGCGGCATGATCATAGCAACGATGGTTATCTGCGCGTTTTTTGCCACCTTTACCGGAGCCACAGGCGTTACGATTCTGGCGTTAGGCGGGATTTTGTTGGCTATATTAAAGGATGTACATTATGACGAAAAATTTTCCATCGGACTGTTGACATCTGCGGGCAGTATCGGACTGCTCTTTCCGCCCAGCATCCCGATAATTCTTGTTGGAACCACGCTTCAAACCAACATCATCCATGTATTCCTCGGCGGCATCTTTCCGGGTGTTATTCTTGTTGTCGCCATGATTATTTTCGGCATCATCGCTTCCATTAAGACCAAGATACCGGTTGAAAAATTCAACCTGAAAAATTCCGCCGTGTCAATTAAGAACGCGATTTTTGAAATTTTGCTTCCTTTTATTTTGATTATCGGTTACTTTTCAGGCGCGTTGTCTTTGTTGGAGATCAGCTCGGTGGCGGTGGTCTACGTATTTATCGTGGAGGCGGTTGTTCACCGCGATATTACGTTAAAAGATTG
Source organism: Treponema sp. (assembly GCA_031283905.1). Lineage (GTDB taxonomy): Bacteria > Spirochaetota > Spirochaetia > Treponematales > Breznakiellaceae > JAIRKH01. The sequence continues at coordinate 5,478 of JAITAW010000150.1, forward strand.
CATAAAGATATTGCGAAAGGCGCTCCCCATTATCGGCGGGATTCTATCTATTTTGGCTATTGCCCAGGCGCTGTCCTACTACATTGTGGACACTCAGGCGCCTGAAAACTTCGCGCGTTGGCTGGCACAGACGATTCATTCTAAATATGTGTTCCTGCTGTTGCTGAACCTAGCCTTGCTTGTAGTCGGCTGCCTCATGGATATTTTCTCCGCCATACTCATCGTACTGCCGCTGGTAGCCCCGCTGGGCGTGGCTTTCGGCATAGATCCGGTGCATTTGGGTATCATTTTTATCATAAACCTTGAAGTCGGTTTCCTCACGCCGCCTGTGGGCATGAACCTTTTCCTCGCTTCTTACCGTTTCGACAAACCTTTTACCTCGATCTGCCGGTATGTGTTGCCTTTTTTAAGTGTCAGTTTTGCCGTGACGCTTCTCGTTACATATGTGCCGTGGTTTTCAACGTTCCTGCCGTCTTTGTTTAAATAGGAGGGTGTATGTGTTGGTACTGCGGGTCGCCTGTTGTTGAAGCCGAGCCTATTGGCCGTTCATTCAAATGCGGCGTTTGCGGAAAAGACCTGCGCGTGTGCAGACATTGCAAATTCTTTTTGCCGAAAAGCCACGAATGCGCTGAAAGCGGCGCCGAGAATGTCTCTGACAGGGAGCGGGCGAATTTTTGCGATTGGTTCGCGCTTGAGCCGAAATTCCGCTCAGAGAACGCGGCTTCACGGGCAGCTTCCGCTTCGACTGATGCCCGAACGGCGTTTGACAAATTGTTTACATGAAGCGAGACGGGGGGCGGCGAGACGCGTTGCGAACGCCATTGATTCTTGAAAAGGCGCGGGTTACTATATCGCGCCCTGTAGCGGCTGTGCGGACGGCGCTTCCAACAATTTTTCGATTTCTTTTGCAAGCGCTTCAGGTCTCTCGGTTGGCGCAAAACGCGCCGTTACATTTCCACGCCGGCCAACCAAAAATTTGGTGAAATTCCACTTGATATCCGGCGTTAAAACGCCTTTTTGTTGTGATTTCAGGTATGTATAGAGAGGACTTGCGTTGTCGCCGTTCACTTCGATTTTGGCGAATCGCGGGAAGGTAGTACGGTATCGCGTTGCGCAAAATCGCTCGATTTCCTCATCCGTACCCGGCGCCTGACTGCCGAACTGGTTGCACGGGAAGTCAAGGATTTCAAAGCCGCGCCCGGAAAAGGTCTCGTAGAGCCGTTGCAATCCCGCATACTGCGGGGTGAAGCCGCACCCTGTAGCGGTATTGACAATCAACAGAACTTTGCCGGCAAAGGCGTCAAGCGAAACCGCCCGTCCCTTATTGTCCATCGCCGTATAATCGTATATACCCATTTACATACGCTCCTTTTGAAAGTATTAATCCTAGTGAAACTAGGTATATCTTTTTCATGTACTTGTCAAGCGCTTTTTCAAGAAAAATGTGAATAAAGCGTAACCGTTGTGAACGGCGGGGTATGAACCCCTTTAGAAGATTAACGCGCCGCCCGTTTCCGGCGCGGCATCTCTAGCTACCGGAGCCGCATCGCAAGCTACCGGAGCCGTGTCGCAAGCTACCGGCGCGGCGTCGCAAGCTACCGGCGCGGCGTCGCAAGCTACCGGAGCCGCATCTCTAGCTACCGGCGCCGTATTTTTGGCCTCCGGAAACGGGGATATAGTATAGTCAATACGAATAAACCGCCTCCGATGAATCTCCTCAAGAGCGGGGGAGTGCCCCCGCCGCGAATAAAGTCTTCACAAATACCGCTTTGGCTGTTCGCCCTGTACCAGCGCGTAAAGCTCAACCAAGCCTTTTGCGGGGCTTGCCGAAATTTTGCCAAGCAGCACCTCTTCTACCTGGAAAAGCCCAACCTCACTGGACATTTCAACCTCGATGCGTATGGGGTGTTCTTCTCCTTTCAAAATACGTACATCTTCGATGGAATTGGCTGAATACCGGTGGATATCTCCAACTTTTGGCGCGCCGGCAAGGAACATTGTGATGTGGGCGCGTCCCTTGGTCATATCACAGCCGTCCGCGATGAGAACGATCCCCGCTTCCAGGGAGTAGACCGAGCGGTTGCCCATGTGTCCGGCAATCGCTTCAAGCGCGAGGGAGCGGATCGTAACCCGCCTTTGTATGTCGCTTTCCGAAAATTCTTTTGCAAGGATTCGATCGAGGATGGGGTACGCCATATACGCGCCGTGCAGTCCGTGATCCTGGCGTCCCACACTCATGCCGATGTCATGGAGAAAACCGGCGAGCAACACCGCAATAGTACTGTCTTCAAACGTACCGGCTTCTTCACATTCAAGACTCATCTTGACATTCGCGTCCCTCAAAATTTTCAGCATAAAGAGGGCGTTAAGAACCACGGTTCTCATATGAACCGGACCATGATCGTTGTAGCCCAACCGTTTTATCGAGACAATGTTGCCGTATTCCTGAACGGCCTGAATTTCGGCGTCCTTGATCACGAGTTTCGCAATGTTCACGGCTTTCTCTGAAAGGTTGAAGCTCTCAATGGCTTCGATGATTTTGTTGTCTACGCTTAATTCTTTTGGCGATTTCATACTATCCGCTCAGCCTCTTTATGGTTTTCCTATGCGAGTGATAGGCCAATACCGGAAAAGCGCGGCGCCTTTGATGCGTTTAAGCGGCGCCGGTCCCCATGTTCTTGAATCGTTGGTGTTGCTTCTGTCGTCAGAGAGGAGAAAATATTCGTCTTCCCCCAAAACAAATGAATCAATAGTACCGGAGAAAGGAAGTGACCTGTCCCATAAAGCCGGCGCTTGGGGAATTATCACCTCGTAATACCGTTCAGACGACTCAAATTCGGTAATCCAGTAAGGGCTGTCTTTCTTTTTAACGCGGGCCACGAAATTGGTCATGGACACCTCGTCGCCGGGCAGGGCGATGACTCTTTTCAAGTAAAGAAATTCTTCTTTTTCGCTTGCGCCGGCGCGTTGGAATGTCCAAAAACGAATAAACTTATCAAGAAATTCCATAAAAATATCACGTTTGGCTTGGTCTTCCATATCAACAAGTACAACGCCGCCTCTCTGCAATTCAGGCGTGTAAAGCTCATACGAGGAAAAAATAAAACGGTCTTTCGCGTGTATGCCCGGTTGCATACTATCGCTTAAAACGACTCTCATTGAAAAAAGAAAAGAGGTGAAACATACGTAAATGGCAAAAAAGACCGCAATCCATATCAAAACAAAGCGCAACTGCCGCCGGTATTTTTTTTCTTCTTTATATGAATACAGTGAACGTTTTTTCATGCCGCGCCCGTCAATTACCGGATGCCCCCTACACGGGCAAGCGGCCAATAAATAAACGCGCCTTGCCCAAGCGCCTTGTCTGAGCGTATGGGTCCAAAATAGCGCCCGTCCCGTGAATTGTCGCGGTTATCCCCCAGCGGGAAAATCCTGCCTTCCGGTATATACCATCCTAAATCGTAGCGGCTCAGAAGAGTCCGGTACCGGATGTCATCGGGTTGAGCCGAGCGCAAAAGCGCAAGCCGCGCCCGGTCATAGGCAAGGTAGTCGGGGTTGCGTATGCCGTTGAGCGCGCCGGCTTCATCAAGCAACCGCCGGGGAATATCCATGTTCAAGTCGGCATACGCCGCCGCCTTGCCCGCGGCTATTAACGCGGGGTAATCCTCCCTCGCCATCAAGCGGCTCAAATGATGGGAGCGCCCTACGGCTTTATTGTACTCTTCCTCGGAAATCCATGTATCCGTACCGGCAAACCGTATGTAAAAGTCGCCGTTCCGCATTTTAAACCAATCTTTTTCTATACCGGCGGCGCGTTTTATCAGCAATTGCGCCTTGGGGTTGCCGGACTCATCAAGGTCAATATTGACAAGGGATATGGTGAGCATATAAATGACGCGCTGGGCGATATCAAACGCCGTTCCGCGTGAAATGTACGAGGGATTTTCAAAGATGACGATATCGTTCCGTTTGGGCTTTATGGGGCTTGGAATTTTAGCGAGTCCGGGCAACAGTTCGGGTCCAAAAACGAACTTGTTGACAAATACCCTGTCTTTGACAAGCAGCGTGTCGATCATTGAACCGGACGGTATTTCATACGCCTGAAAGAAGTACTGGTTGATGACAAGCACCATGCAGGCGGCCCAAACGAAAGCCTCTATCCAGTCAAGCGCCGGATTTTTTCTCCGCTGTTTTTCCCGTTTTATCCGTTTCATCATTTTACGGCGGCTGAGAAACGCTTCCGTAATTATTTGCAGGCGATCAAAAAAATCGGGTTTTACCATTTTATCCATAGTACGATCCATTCGTTGGTACAGTCATTTGAATTGTTATAATATGCGGTTTTGAAAAATTTGTCAATGGAGCCGGTTTCAAAACCCGCTTGGCGCGGCCCTCCGGTTTTCAAACCAAGACTCTCAATATCCGCATCCGTGAGGGGCGTTTCAAGAAAGTGATGTTTCTTGACGTCCCGCCTTTCCGCGATAAGCGCGTTGAAGACTTCCTTGCGCCGCGCGATCGCTCCGGGCGTACGGATCGTCTCGTTTTTCGCGGTGTCCAGGGCGGTTTCGGCCGCATCTGAGAGTGTCGCGAGTTTCTCTGCGGCACTCGCGGAAGGTTCCACGTTTTCGCCATAGCCGGTTACCCGGTTCTGGTACCGGGAAGCCAATCGGTTCTTTGACTTATAAAAAAGAGTGTGGTTTATTTACTATTAGAGACCGGCATGGGGCAGGCGGGTGGGGGGCAATCCGCGTAAATCGAGAGGCGTTAACGCGCCTGCGCGGGACGTACACGAGAATGAGACAGTACGCGCCGTTCGTTACTTTGACGGATTTGAAACACGATATAGGCATGTTCATATGTAATACTATAGCGCGGAACGCCGCATCTGTCAACCTCTGCGCCGTTTTTTACTTTTTTCCCTGCGAGACGTTTTGCGAGCTTTTCCTTTGCGGGACGCTTTTACAAAAACATGACGCTTTACAAAAATAGTTTTGAAACCGCCCGCCAACTAACCGCGCCTGTGTCTGCGCAAAAGCCGCGCTTAGAGCAAGCATTAATGTCCGCCGCAACATCTTTCTTCGTTGACAAATAAGGAATTAAATAGTACTATATTTATGTTATGTAGAGAAACAAGGAGAATATTTTGAAACTACGAGTGCGTGTGAGTCTTATTATTACCGCTATCATGATCGCGATGGTTGCCGGTATATTAATAGTTTTGTTGAATCGCGCGGGCAAAACGCAACTTCAGGCAACGTTGCGAAGCGCGGAGAGGCTCGCCGGAGAGGAAGCTCGTACTATAAAAAGTATATATGACAATCATATCCAAACCGCGCGGACTTTGGCGCAGATGATGGGCGGTTATGAGAATTTCGAGGCAAGCGGCAGGCGGGATATTTTTATCGAGATGATGCGGCGGATATTCGAAGCTAATCCGCGTCTTGAGGCGCTTTATTCGGTGTGGGGCGATAACGCTTTGGACGGGCAGGACGCCTTGTATGCCGGAGACGCCGGCGCCAATAGAGAGAAAGGGTTCACTGAGACGGGCAAATTCGCCCCGCTTTTTTCACGGGAAAACGGCGGTACGGCGCTCCGCGTTTGTCGTAACCATAACGAGATACTGGCGTCTTTGACAAGCAATGAAGCCGTCCGCGCGCCGTACCCCGGAATGGCGGGGGCTGCTGGCATTGTTCCGGTTGATTTTATTGTCCCGGTTATTACGCCGCAAAATAAAATAGCGGGAGCCGTCGGGCTTACGCTTGATCTTGCGGAGGTTCAAGCCGCCATTGACTCGATTGTAAGCCGCAACAGCGATGTCGCGGAAGCCGCGGTGTACGCCAATGACGGTGCCATAATTGGACATTTTTTTAAGGAGCGGGTGGGAAGAAATCTTAAAGACGCGGATCAAGCGCTCTATACGAATGATATTGACGCGGCGCTTGCCGCTGTGCAATCCGGGCGGACGCTGTGGCTGGAGAAGTATTCCACGGTTTTGAACGAAAACATGTGGATTATTCTTTCTCCTTTCAATATAGGCGGCGCGGAAACCCCGTGGTCAATCATGATTGGCGTACCTGACAGCGCGGCTCTGGCTGATGAGCGTACTATGACCGTGTTCGCGGTCGTCATGGGGCTGATTTTTGCCGTTGCGATTGGTTTTGTCGTTTTCGTAATCATAACCGGCATCATCAAGCCCATTCAGGAATGCGGGGTAGCGGCAAATACGCTTGCGAAGATGCAATACGACAACATAACGCTGTCTTCACAGAAACGGGGGGATGAGATAGGGGAGTTGCAAAGAGCCTTGTCTACCATTCGGAGCAATCTGCAAAAGAAGCTGGAGTCGATGAACGTTGAGATTATATCCCAGCATAAAAATATAAGCGCCAACCTCAAAGAGGTGATAAAAAAATCGGCCGGCGAGCTTGGCGTCATTACCGGTAACGTAGAACTGGTGGAAGATAAAACCGGCGCCCAAATGAATTCGGTCAATCAGACCTCAAACGCTGTGGACGACATTGTTCAGCATATCAACGCGCTGGAAAACGCGGTTGAATCGCAGACGCATAACAGCGTCAAATCATCGGAAACCATAGAGAAAATAGTGAAGGATATTGATTCGGTGCGTTCGGTTGTACTCAACGCCCACGCGACCACAAGTAAATTAAGCAAGTCTTCGGGGGAAGGGCGGAAAATGTTGAGCGAGCTTACCGAGGAGATGTCCATTATTGCCGGGCAGTCCTCCTTTCTTGAGGAGGCGAACGCGACGCTGGGGAACATTGCGGCTCAAACAAACATACTCGCCATGAATGCGGCTATTGAAGCGGCGCACGCGGGCGAGGCGGGCAGGGGCTTTGCTGTTGTCGCGGGTGAAATACGCAATCTCGCGGCTTCCTCGAATAGAGAGTCCGCGTCTATTTCAAATGAAATAAAAAGGATGCGAAGCAGCATCGCCAATATTCAAAAAGCTTCAGTTGAAACCGTACATACTATGGGCGCCATATTCACGGAAATCAACGATATGGGCGCTTCCTTTGACGAAGTAACAAAGGCGGTGGAAGCCCAGTCTTCGAACGGATATCAAGCGCTCGACACTTTAAACGCGCTTCGTGAAACCACTGAACAGGTGCGCGAAGGTTCTTCGGAAATCCAGAAACGGAGCGGTTTAATTTCGGAATCCGTTGACAATCTTAAACGTATATCCACGGAAGTAATGGTTGCTGTCGCCGATGTACAAAGCGCCAGTCAGAATATATCCGTTTCATTGGAAATTGCGCAAAAAATCGTTGACGGCCGCTATCTTATGCCGCCGGGTAACAAGGAGAATGATCATGCCGGAAAATAACATACATAATGATGAACGCAGAGCAAAACGATATACCTGCAAGGGGAGTATTAGGATCAAGGGATTTGAAGGTTTCGCGGCGCTAAAAGACATCCATGCCAACGGTGTCTGTATGAAGAGCAAAACCTATATAACAATAGCGCCGCAGGATATATTGACAATACGGATTAGCCCTGAAAAGGACGCCGGTGTGGAAATGTTTGACGTACAGGCGGAAGTAAGATGGATAAAAAGTTCTCCTTCTCTTTTTATGGCGGGCTTTCTTGTTCATGAGAAAAACGAAAACAGACGGTTTCAACAGTACCTTGCGTACATAACGGGAACTCGTCCGGTCGGGCTTCCGCCGCCGCCTAAAACAACGTTCCAATGGAGTAATAGTTTAGCGACCGGCAATGAACAGATTGACACGGAACATAAACAACTGATACAAGCAATGAACGACTTTTTTGGCACTTGCGCCATGAATTCCGGCAACGATGAAGTGCTGAAAACCATTAATTTCTTGCTCGACTATACTGTCACGCATTTTTATAATGAAGAGCAGCTTCAAATTCGATACAACTATCCCGGTTATGACAACCACAAGAAATTTCACGAAAATTTCAAAAAGAAAGTTCACGGTTTGATGGTTGAATTTGTAAACAAAGGACCTTCCGACGAACTGATTAAACGAGCGAAACACGATATCGGCGAGGTGATTATCGCTCATATCCAGCATGAGGACACGCGCCTTGCGGCGCATATCAAAGCACAACAAAGCTAAACGTTAGATAAGCCGGACGTTGCGGCGTCCGGCCCGGTGCGGTTTATTTCTCATTATTTTTCATTCGGCGCATGAAGCCAACTCATCATTGAGCGCAGTTCTTTGCCGACCTTCTCTATCGGGTGCGCCGCTTCTATGGTACGCATACGGTTGAAGAAAGGACGCCCCAC
>JAITAW010000215.1 GCA_031283905.1 Treponema sp.
CTGGAGTCGTAACGGTTCCTGACGGCATTCACAAAATATACGCGGAACTGTATACGCTGAAGACGAATGAAGTAACGTTCAACGCCGCTGGCGGAATCCTTACGATCCGCATCGTAGCGAACGCGATAACCGACTTTGTTGTCGTGGTGGACGGCGAAACTCCGGCTCCCGCAAAACCCGGCGGCGGCACGGCCCTGCAAAGACCGGCTCGGCAAAGTGCGGGCGGTCAATCCACATTGGAAGCCGCGCTCTATGCGGGCGCGGATGTGATCATCGCCCGCCTCCCGCCAAAAACAACCATTGCCGTGGTAAGCATTTCGTCAAGAGACGTTGAATCCGCCGAATTTGTGCTTGATGAGCTTGCGTACGTCATAGTAAACGCGGGCGGCTTCAAGGTGGTTGATCGGAAGAGTCTTGACGCCATCAGGTCCGAACAGAACTTTCAGTTTTCCGGGGAGGTTGACGATGACTCGGCGGTGTCAATCGGAAAACTGTTAGGCGCCAATATCGTGATAACCGGAAGCATTAGCGGCACAGGGTCTACGCGGCGTTTGCGCTTGAAATCCCTTGACGTCAAAACAGCGGAAATAGTGGCAATGGCATCGGAAGCGTATTAAGAAAAGGGTCCGCCTGAAACCGCGAATAGGCGTGATAAGAAGAAACTTGCCCCGAGCGCTGTAGGCAAAAATGACAAAAGGGCAGGGGAGGGAAAGAAGGGTGAAGGAACTGCGGGTGTAATATCCCGCTTTTCGGGTCGAATGAGTCAAATACCGCCGGTAAAACCGGCGGCTTGCTTTTGCGAACCGCTGAAAGTTGTTGTTAGTTATCTTTGAACGGTTCCAATTCCGGATATACTTTTTGATACTTTCCCCATCCCGACCCGCCTACGCTCATTTTATTCCTCCTTTCACATTCTCTAAAATCGTGGTATACTGTCCCTAACCTCTCAAGTGGCAAGGAAGCTATAACCATGCGCAAAAATTATTTTAACCGTGAGCTTTCATGGATCGATTTCAATGAACGGGTGCTGAATGAAGGCTTGCGCGTTGACATGCCGCCGCTGGAGCGGTTTCGGTTCCTGTCCATTGTTTCTTCCAATTTCGATGAATTTTTTATGGTGCGGATCGCTCCGCTTAAAGCGGCGTTGCGGGCGGAACGGCAGGCGGAACACACGCCGGAAAAGAAAGCGGATGTTTCAGGGATGAAATATGAGACTATTCTGGCGGCGTGCGGGGAAAAAACACGCTCCATACTCAAGCGGCAGTATGATTGCCTGCTGAACGAAATTTTTCCTACGCTTGCCGCAAACGGACTCGAACTCCTGCGCCCTAACAGCTATTCCGTTGATGACACGGCTTTTCTCGAAACCATGTTCAAACGGGAAATCGCGCCCACGCTCACCCCTCTGCGTCTTGATAACCGCCCGCTTATAGGGAACAAGTGGCTCTACGCCGCCTTCCTGCTTGAGCCTGCCCATAAGCCGGATGAAACGGCTGCTCCATGCGTTAGCGCCCCGTTTAACACTCCCGCTGATGACGCTTCAGCGGACTGCCTTTCTCCCCGCATATCCGTGATTAAAATTCCTTCTTCTTTTGACCGCATTATATGGCTTCCTACGAATAAAACCGGGTGGTCGCCTGAGCGCGAATCAGCCGATACGCCGGAAAAGAATGAAAGAAAGCGGTTTGCCTTACTGGAAGATCTGATCTTATGCTTTGCCCATCATCTCTACCCGGGCTTTCAGATTAAAGGACGCATACTTTTCCAAATAAATCGCGATGCGGATTTCTCCGTTGATGAGAGGCGAGACGAGGATTTTATTGAAGCCCTGAACGAAGCGCTTGAGAATCGGGAGATGTCAAGCCCTGTACGCATGGTGTACACGCCGGGAAATGAAACGGTAAAGGAAAAAATCGCGGACTTTTTGGGATTTGAGACGCATGATCTCTATGAAATACCGGGCCCCCTCCAAGTGAGCGATTTACTTGGACTGGTAAAAATGGCGGGATTTGACGCATTAAAAGAGCAAAGCTGGAAAATCTACCGGCATCCGGCATTCATTGCGGATCGTCAGAAAGAAGCCTCGTCATACGCGGGATTCCCCGATGCCGTCTGGGACATTATTAAAGCGGGCGATGTACTGCTCCACCTGCCATACCAGTCTTTCGATCCGGTGGTGGAATTTTTCCAAGCCGCGGCGAACGATCCCCAGACGCTGGCCATAAAAACCACCTTATACCGCACAAGCGGCAACTCTCCCGTACTCCATGCTCTAGAACAGGCCGCGCTGAACGGCAAACAGGTTACGGCTGTAGTTGAGCTAAAAGCCCGTTTTGACGAAGAGCGGAACATATCATGGGCGCAACGGCTTGAAAAAGTGGGCGTCATCGTGGTGTACGGGTTATCAAACCTCAAGGTTCACGCGAAGGCGTCTGTTGTGATGAGAAAAGAAAACGGACGCATCGAACGCTATATCCACCTTTCAACCGGCAACTACAACGACAAAACCGCAAAATTGTACGAAGACCTGAGCCTTTTTACGGTAAACGAAGAAATCGCCTTTGACATAGGCATTCTTTTCAACATGCTCACCGGTTACTCAATTATTCAGAGTATGCGCCGCCTCTCTATAGCGCCTGTTGATCTGAAACACCGGTTTCTTTCCCTTATTGAGCGTGAAACCAGCCGCTCAAGCGAAAAGTACCCCGGCAAGATCATCGCAAAGATGAACGCGCTCGCGGACAGCGATATTATACAAGCGCTGTACCGCGCATCCCATGCCGGCGTCACCGTCAAACTCAACGTACGGGGCGTGTGCTTGCTTGTCCCCGGGGTCAAAGGCGTATCGGAAAACATCAGCGTGATCAGCGTCATCGATCACTATCTGGAGCATTCTCGCATCTTCTATTTTGCCAATGGGGGTGCGGAAGAAATTTTCCTTTCAAGCGCGGACTGGATGTCCCGCAACCTCGAACGCCGTGTAGAACTCATGTTCCCGATATTGCAGGAGGATGTGAAAGAGGAGATTTTTTCTATTTTGGAAACCTATTTCAAGGACAACACCCATGCCAGAAGCCTCAATCAGGACGGTTCATGGACGCAGATAAGTGCGGGGTCTGGGGAAACCTTCCGCGCCCAAACCGAACTGCTCGAAAAGGCGCGGTGCGCGGCGAGCAAACCGTTCGTCACGCGGGAGGCATTTATCGTGAGAAGAAGCCCGCCTGATGTGTAATTTGGCGAGTTGCATCATGCATGGCGCCTTCATCAGATGTTTTTAGCCAGACGGGTTTTGTATGACGGGTACGTTCTTGTTTATAATGAACCGCCAAGCGCACGGAGCGGCGGGATATTAAACAAGACTTTCAACTAACGGTAATAAATATTGATCGATAGGATAGCATAAACAGGATAGCATAAACTGCGCATAACGTGAAAGGTTTACGATGTTTTTGTTGCCCTAATAAGGGCTTTGCGTAGCAAAGACCAGGTCAACAAAAATGTGAGTGTAGTGAGCTGTGGGAAGGAGCGAAGCAGCGAAGCGTAAACCGGGTCTGTTTACGCTTCGGGACTAAATGCCATGCCGTTGGATTCCTCATTCGGGCTGGCAAAACATCATCGCCCCGAAGATGCGCGGACTACAGTTCGCAAACCGTATGAAATGCGGTTTCGCCGCAGGGTTTATTGGAAAGCACGGGTGTAATACCTCGCCCTTTGGGACTAAACGTGCCCCGCAATTTTCTCTCATTCATGGCGGACTTTTCTGAAAAACCGGAACTTTGGAGAGAAGATATGGCAGAGGGGAAAATTTACAGGGCATAATACGCCACTTTATGCGCGGTTGGAAGTCCGGCGTCCGCGTCGCAGAGTTTACTCAGGGATCTACGGCGTCTTCATTGTTTCCTCATGCGGTCTTGACAGCCAAACACGCCGGATTTAAACCGGAAAAATTATGCTCGATTTTAAGAGAATCGAGTATTTGGGATATCTGTCCCCGGTGATGGGTGTTGTGCACGACAAGATTTTGGGCGAGAAAGGAGAGCGGAACGGAGGCTGGATTCCCACCGTACCATCCAACGGGAATCTGTTTTGCGTAGTCCTCATCGGTTAAAACCGCCGACAGCTTGACATACACATCGTCCGCTGTAACAATGGCGTCCGCAACCGCCTTCCACTGCGCTTCGGTGAGCGTTC
>JAITAW010000228.1 GCA_031283905.1 Treponema sp.
GTAGTCGCTTTCCTGAAGAATCCCCAGAAATTCACTAAAATGGGGGCAAAAATACCGAAAGGCGTGTTGCTGGTAGGTATGCCCGGTACCGGCAAGACCCTTATGGCGCGGGCGGTCGCCGGAGAAGCCGGCGTTCCTTTTTTCCACATGTCAGGCTCTGATTTTGTGGAGATGTTTGTTGGCGTGGGCGCAAGCCGTGTGCGCGACCTTTTTGACCAAAGCAGAAAAAGCGCGCCGTGTATTATTTTTATTGACGAGCTTGACGCGGTGGGAAGGACGCGCGGCGCAGGGTATGGCGGTGGTCACGATGAGCGAGAGCAGACCCTGAACCAGATTCTTGTGGAGATGGATGGCTTTGACGCAAAAGAAGGCGTCATTATTCTGGCGGCGACAAACAGGCCGGATGTGCTTGATCCGGCTCTTTTGCGCCCCGGACGTTTTGACCGGCAGGTGGTGGTCGCCATGCCCGATATAAAGGAACGGGAAGCTATCTTGGATATTTACGCCAAAAAGGTATCGTTGGCTCAGAACGTTGATCTGCAACGTATAGCCCGTGCTACACCGGGCATGAGCGGCGCTGAAATCGCCAATCTTGTAAATGAAGCGGCGTTATTCGCGGCGCGCAAAGACAAGACCGAAGTGGAAATAGTTGATTTTGAGGAGGCGCGAGACAAAATCATCATGGGCGTAGCCCGAAGAACGCTGGTTGTTTCCGAGAAAGAGCGCAAGATGACCGCTATTCATGAGAGTGGGCATGCCTTGCTTCACTATTATCTCAAACATTCCGATCCGCTTCACAAGGTTACGATTGTGCCGCACGGACGGGCGCTCGGCATGGCGATGTCCCTGCCGGAAGAAGACGTTTACAGCCGTACTAAAGGCTGGATCGAGGATAGAATCACCATTTGCTATGGAGGGTGGGCCGCCGAGAAAATTTGCTTTGATGAGACGACTACAGGAACCAAGCAAGATATTCAGCAGGCTACGGAAATGGCACGGCATATGGTATGCGAATGGGGCATGTCCGAGGAAATGGGTCCTGTTGCCTACGGACAGGAGGAGGAGCCTATTTTCATTGGTAAGGAAATCGCCCGCCACAAGGATTACGCCGAGGAGACCGCGAAACGGCTTGATAAAGCTATAAAAAAAATACTTGATAATGCGCGAATTGTCGCTGAAAACATACTCTCCAAGCATAAAGATAAACTTGAAAAACTCGCCGATGTGCTAATGGCGAGGGAAACTTTGACCGATGAGGAAGTTAGGTTGTTGTTAGGATTACCTCCGAGGGAGGCAACTCTTGTATAAGTCCTGTGAAATTCGTATCTTTTTAAAAAGGGCGAGTTTCCCGCTCATATTCTTATGCGGCGCACTGCGGGTGGTGTCGGTATTTTCTCTTGATACGAGGGATGGCGATGCGATGCTTGCGCAAAAATATTTTGCGTGGGCGCAGAAAATGGTTGCCGAGGGACGCTGGAATGAAGCCCGCGCCGGTTTGGAGCGTTCCCTTGACTTTGCCGATGTATCTTCGGACATCCCCTATCTATTGGCGCTTGTCCGTCTCCACGAAGGCGCGTCGCGTACCTTCACGCTGGAGGCTGTTGAACTGGCGCTTGGTGCGGACAGATGGGGGTACTACACGGCTGAACAGGGAACACTCTTGCGTGCGCGGCTCTTGGTTGGTTTGCGCAAATTCACGGCGGCTCTTGACGCGCTTGCGGACGTTTCTGAAAGCGCTGAAAAACATGAAATTCAACTGTTAGCTCTTAAAGGCTTGGATAATCGCCCCTCCTTTGATGCGGCGGCGGCTTTCGCGCTTGACGTTTACCCGCGTAATCCCATCTTTGTTCGGATCATTTTCACCTATTTTGGAGTCGGCAAGATTGTCGGTAGTACCGATGATGGTAAACTGCCCGAAAGAAACGAAAGCGATCTTGTATACATTTGCTTGCGTAGACTGCCTCTGATGATTGAACACGATCCAGAACTTGCCTATCTAGCGGCGCCGTTTATTCCCAATGTGGAAGAGGCCAAGATTCTGGTTGCCGCATATTTGGCTACGCATGAGCCAAACACCGCTTCAATTCCTGTCGCTCTTTCTCTTGGACTTATTGATGAACAATCTGCGGTTGAGTCGATTTTCGGCGCTCAGGTTGTTGATAAAGATGCGTTGCTTTCCGTATGGAATCTTTGTACTGATGCGGGACGAATCAGTATACGGCAAAGGCTTTTATCGTGGACAGGCGTTATTACCGTAGACACGGATAAAGACGGGATTGTTGAAACGCAGACTTCCTACCGCGCCGGCAGGATAACATCGTATATGGAAGATGCGGATCAAGACGATGCCACGGAAGTTGTTGTTATATTTGAAAACGGTATTCCTATTCGTGCGGAAATTGGAGATATTACCGTACAGTGGGAACGGTATCCGGCGATACTATCGTCTGATCTCAAAGGCTCCCGTTATTTTCCGAAGCCAAACGATTTCTTTTTTGAACCTTTGCGTCTTACAGAGCTTGTTCAAGGAGGAGTTCTATACCCGCAAAAAAATCAATGGGCAACGATCCTTACAGAGCGTACGTTGGCTACTTCCGCCATCCTAATCGAGCGGGACAGCAGAGCGTTTTCTGGCGCAAAAGAGCGTATAGAATTGAGACAGGGGATTCCCCAACGCGCCCGCGAGTATCTGGACGGAAGGATCCTATCCGAAACAGCGTACAAACAGGGCAAGCCCTTTATCGAAAAGATCGATCTTGATTTGGATGGGGTCTTTGAGATGACATGGCTGTTAGAAAAATAGCTTCGTGGTGCGCGGCGGGTGTCGTGTATGACGGCTCTATGATGCGCCTTGGTTTTTCAAAAATTCCTTGTATTTTTCAGGATCAACCCTGAATGCCACAATCGGCGCCGTTTCAGAAGCCTTTTCGAGCGCGGCTTCCGCTTCCCGTATCAAACGATCCGGCGCGACTTCACGGTCGCAACGAGAACTGATACCTATAGAAAGGTTGAAGTTTTTTTCGGGGTGCTTATCCAGCAAAGCGGCGCGAAATTCCGCCGCCTTGCTAAACGCGGCATCAATGTCCATATTCTGCGTAATGGCGGCAATGCCGGTACCGCCTTTTTCAAAAATTAGATCGCGGAGCACAAAAAAATCTATAGCTTCGGCAGCTAAGTCGGGGAGTATTGTTCCGTCCGGATCATCAAGAGTTTCCATGATAATTAGCGCCAAATCCTGACTGAACGCTTCGCTTCTGTACAACTCGTCTTCGAGCTTCTTAACCAGGAGAGGCTCCCGGTTAAGACCGAGTTCGGTGTAGGCAGGTTCATCAGCTTCTTTTGGAAAAAGTCCGGCAAACTCATCCTCGCTGATGTCAGCGCGGAGCGGAAGGCTGTCAGTCTCGGCTTGAGAAATAGGGGAATGAAGAACCGAGGGTTCTTCCGTAACCGCTGATTCATTGTTAGAATCTTGGGAGGCGTCGCCGTCCTCCGCATCGTCAATATCAAAGAAATTGTCGTCATCATCCGTTTCTTGCGCCAGGTGGTCGGCATCGTTGCCGCTATGAGTGGCGGCAACGCCTACGGAAACGGGAACCGTGTCCTTTACCAGAAGGTAGCGGAGCAACAGCGTTATGCAGGAGATGCAGAAACCTATCACCACAATGGCAAGGGTCTGTTTTAATATGATGATCAAGCTCTTATAATCAAGAAAATTGTAAATGACTTTAACCGTTGCGTTCCGCTGATTTTCAATCGCAAGGGCCGCAAAAAGAGGCTCTGAGAGGCCGTGTGTGGATTTGAAAACCGGTTTATTGCCGTTCCACGTAATGCCGGATTCCCGCGACCGTTCAAACCCGTATTCGCCGGACGCACTTGAAATAATAGCCGCCTGTAAGGTGTTTGAAGACTTGAGCGCATTGGTAATGTTGGTTTGAAACCGCTCGTTCATAAAACTACGGTTGCCTTCAGTCGTGGTATACGTAACAAAATCATCGAATTCCTGTTGGGCAAGCGAACGCTGTCCTCCAATCATGCGGTATACTCTTATGCCTGCAAAAATGAGCGCGAACACATACACAGCGATGCAGGCAAGCGCTATTATTAATGAAATATGGTGAGAAATAAGAGAACTTTCAAGTGAAACTTCTACTGAAGCCTGTGAATTTTTGTAACGCATATCTATATTATATATGGGAATTGCCGAATGCTCAAGTCCTCAATACAAGAAACCCCTTTTTTCTCCATATAAGCCGCGATGCCGTCAATGATTTCGAGCATGACCACTGGATTCATAAAGGTCGCCGTCCCTACCTGTACGACTCTTGCGCCCGCTAGAAGAAATTCGAGCGCGTCATTCGCGCAGGCGATGCCGCCAAGCCCAATGATTGGTACAGCAACAGCACCGGCGAGTTCCCAGACCATCCTGAGCGCAATGGGACGGATGGCGGGACCGGATAGGCCTGCGCTTACATTGTCGAACATGGGCCTACGGTTCTCAATATCTATGGCAATCGCTTTAAACGTGTTTACAAGGGAGAGGGCGTCCGCACCCGCCGCTATACACGCGGAAGCGACCGCGATGATGTCGGGCGCATTAGGTGAAAGTTTTACTATGAGCGGCTTATGTAGCGCCTTTCGTACAGCCCGCGTCACGGATGACGCGGCTTCTGGATCAAGCCCGAAAGCTATGCCTCCTGATGTTACGTTGGGGCAAGAGATGTTTAACTCCACCATGTCAACGCCGCATATGTCCAGAAGCCGCGCTCCTTCGGCGTACTCTTCCGCAGACGATCCCGAAAGGTTCGCAATGACAATGACGCCCTGTTTTTGCAACTCCTGTACATAGGGCACGTCTTTTTCAATGAAAGCAGGGATGCCGGGGTTTTCAAGCCCGATTGAGTTCATAAGCCCTGATGATGTTTCATGTAGCCTCATGCCGCTGTTGCCGGTTTTTGGTTCAAGGGTGAGTCCTTTGGTGCAGATGCCGCCCAACGCGCTTACGTCAAACAAGTCGGCGTATTCCCTGCCGCAACCGAATGTGCCTGAAGCAGCGATCACCGGATTTTTGAATCGGATACCGGCGATAGTCACGGAAACATCCGGAGTGTTCGCACTAACCCGAACGGAGTTCGCGTTTTGGGAAAGGCTCAATGGATTGTCAGGCAAAGATCACCTCCCGCGCATTGAACACCGGTCCATCTGCGCAACAACGTTTGTTGCCAGACACCGTTTTTACAACGCACCCCAGACACGCGCCCACCCCGCACGCCATGTGATTTTCCGCACTAATAAAACAGGGGGTTCCCTTTTTCGCGCACGCCGCCGCCACCGCTTTAAGCATAGCGGTCGTACCACAGGAAAACACGGCGGCGTAAGCTTCCGCGTTTATGACGTCCGTAACGACTCCCTTTTCCCCATCGCTGCCGTCATCGGTCGTAACGATGAGTTTTTGCGGGGGAATCGGAAGGGATGCTATGGTACCGGTCAATTCTGGTGAAGCGGTGGAAAAACCCGCGTAGAAATGGAATGAAGGCGAGGAACGAACCGCTAATTCCTCGGCAAAATACAGGAGCGGGGCGCAGCCTAATCCGCCTGATACAAGCGCGATGGGCTTCCCGTTTTGGGGTGCACGGTCAAAAAAATCTGACCAGCCGTTGCCGAGGGGTCCAATCATAAATACGGTTTCACCTGCTCGTGTTTCGGCAAGTTCTTTGGTGCCTGTTCCAATCTTCATAATAAGAAAATGAACGGCGCTTCCATCGTAATGGGCAACGCTTATAGGACGCCCCAAAAAGACTGAAGAACGCCCTGATTTTATAAGAAAAAACTGACCCGCTCCAGGAGGCGCGTTTTTCCATGCAACCGCCAGCCTAAAGATGTCATCCCCAATGGGTTTGTTGGCGACAACTGTGTATAATCCGCTTTGTTTGCCGCTCATTGTATTCCTTTTTTGCGTTCAACAGCTTCTCTAATCGCGTCTCTCATTCTGACTGCTTCGTTGTGCGCGGCTTCCGCAGCTTTACGGTTGTTCATCCGGCCTGCGCCGGCACCATTCGCGGCATCCGCAATCCATGCTTTGAGGATGGACCGCGATGCGTTTACCACACCTCCGTTGCCGTTTTGCAGAAGCGCCGCCGCGTCATCCGCCGCGCCGCCTTGAGCGCCATAACCCGGTATAAGAAAGAAAAGGTTTGCGTATTTCCGCCTGATTTTCACGGCTTCTTCCGATTCGGTACAGCCGACAACCGCGCCGAACGCGCCATAACCGTACGCACCCACATAGCCCGCGTTGTCCGTCACCAAGTCGGAAAGTTTGTCCCCGACCGCATGGTACAACCGCCCGCCGTCTTTCAATTCCCGATACTCAAAGTCCCGCATACCCTTGTTACTCGTCCGCATAAGCACAAACGCGCCTTTACCCGCGCTTTCGATGTAGCGTAGCCACGGTTCAAACGAATCAACGCCCATGTACGGGGAGAGAGTGACAAAGTCCGCCTCAAACTCGCCCGCAAAATGAGCCAGCGCATATTGCCGAGCCGTATCCGCAATATCGCCACGTTTGATGTCCGCAATGACAAGGCCGTTTTTTTTTCTGATGTACCGCAAGGTTTCCGCATACGCGGAAAGCCCTTCAAGCCCGAGCGCTTCGTAGTAAGCTATTTGCGTCTTGTAACAGGCGCACACGTCAAAGGTCGCGTCAATGACAGCCTTGTTATAGTCCAGCACGGCCGCCGCGCTGGAAACGGCGTTTTTCAATGCGGCGGAAGGCAGGTAAGAAGGGGATGTGTCCAGTCCCACGCACACAACGCCTTTTTTTGCGACTGCCTCGTAGAGTTTGTCAATATTGTACATTACCGCACCCGCACCCGCCAATTTCTACCTGCGGCAAAACCCCAGCGTTCGTTCACATAGGTGGAAAAGGCGTTCGCTTCAGTCTGAAAAGCTCTTCCTATATCGGGCCACGTGCCGGAGTATTCGTCCTTTTTCGGGAGCATCGCTCTGCGCCAGGGGGATGCCTCCAGACGGGACGCCAAATTGCCGCCGAAATACCAGTACGCTTGGCTGGTGATTTGTTGTAGTACATGGGCTTGAAATTCGTTCAACACCAAGTAATTATCCGTAATATCGTAATGCTGATAATCAAAGAAAGACAAAATGAAGTTCTTTGCCGCCGGTATAAGCGATTCGTAGCGGCTTTTGGTGAAGAAGCGAAAATCCGTGTCAATGAAAAACAGCCCGTGAAAACCCTCATGCGCCATGAATTGTTTGCGCAGAACATCGGAAGACTCTCTTGACAAGGAGATGATCGCTCCGGAACCAGCGCTTATCTTTTCGTTTGTTTCCCTTTTCAAAATATCGTTTGCAAAGAGTATTTCTTTTAGCTCCAACTCTTCTTTCAAGAGCGGAAAGCGCGTTGTTTCCGCGCGTTCGAAAAAAGCGGCGAGATCTTCGGCGCGGTAATCGTGCGCATTCCAGCCATGCTGCCCTTCGAGTTCCTGATCCGGAACAAGCCTGCCGCGATAGCCGGCTTTTTCCACAAAGAACGCAAGCCGCTTGAAAAGATTGTCCTGCACCTGATAATTCGCCGTATCAAAGATAAGCAGGGACGGAAATCCCTCCCACTGGAAAACCTCGTAACGGCTGTCCCTCCATTCGCCCTGTCGGTAGGCAAGCGCTATGCCTGGATCCGCCGGAATGGGGGCAAGAGGAAACGTCCTCTCCGGGGAAACCTCCAATCTCACCGTTCCCATGCGACTCGAAATGCTTACCCTGAGCGGATACAAATTGGAGGGAAACATGCCGGGGGGTACGTAGAGTGAATTTCCCTTTTGATGGGGACCTGTCCATTCAAAAAAGATCTCGCCAGGTTCAACCGTGATCGTGTCCCCCCCGCCGGTTCTTGCGTCAGAGGAATCGTAGAAAGAAGAAGCCGAAAGTTCAATTTTTCCGTTGCTTCTGAACGCTTCAGGCGGATCAATGAGCCACGACTCATTGCCTGTTCTGGTACCGTCTTGCCGGACAAAAGGCGTCGTCAGAAATGCCTTTCCTTCTGGCGACGCTTCCCATGAGAAACCAAACCAGCGTTTCTTGATGCGAAGGGCTTTTATCTCAAGAAAGGAGTCCGTTTCTTCTTTGGAAGCTTTTCTCTGTCGAGCCACAGAAACAGTGAATTTGTGGACGTTTGCAGCATTGATCGGCGCCGCAAAGTGTATGCTGTCTGGCTTTTGTTCGGTAATGAGCGAGGCGTCCAAGGGAAGCTCCCAGTCAGCCGCTTCCGCGCCTTCTATATGGAACAGAATTGCGCCGTTAAATTGACCATGTATCGTATAGACTAATTCAAGGGAAGAATCTCTTGGAAACGCCACCGGATCCTCAAAAAAAAATCCCGTTTTGCTCTCTTTTGCAAGTGGAATGACTCCGGTCGCGCTCTTCTTTGAATGTCCATAGAGGACTCCGGCATCAACCGCAAAACTTACGCGCTTCTTAAAAGAGCAAGATGAAAAATATAGTAATGAGAATACGGTGAATAGAAAGAAAATCTTGGTCCGCATACTATGTTATCTTAGCATGATTTTGACGATACATGCAATATGACGATAATGGAAGAAAAACTTTTTTTGGCGCTTGCGCCCCACCGTGATTGCAGGAAAGGCGTGGAAATCATCAAGCGCTCGCTTTTTTCGCTCGGCTTTTACGGGGCGTTTTCATTTCCCCCGGTAAGCCCACTTGCCGTTCTTGCGCGCGCATTGACAAAAGACGAACTCAAGCGGTTCGCGGCGCAACTACGAAAAAATACGTTTGCGGACGGGAAAAAGGGGCGCATAACCGCCAGAGAATGGGTGACGATGAGACTTGGTGGGATTTCTTTTGGAGGACAGCGGCTTGATGTTCCAGTAAAGGAGTTGTTTCAAGCGGATGCCGCGCTTCCATGTGGCGTGGTTGCGGATATCTGCGCCGTTCCCCTGCTTGTGGAGGCTGTGACGCGCGGCGATGCGCCGGGCGCATTGTGGGAAGCCACTGAAGAAAAAAAAACGCACCCTGCTATGCGCCCTGCGTCTTTTTCTTTTACCGCCGGATATGTAGCGAACCTTGCGTTGCGCCCTCTTTGCAATGACGGGTATTCGTTTGAGTGGCGCATCGGAGAACCGATATGGATGCCGAAGGCACCGCCCTTTCAGCCGAAAACGACCGAAAAGCGTCTCTCTCCATAAATCGGGCAACCCGGATTTGAACCGGGGACCCCAAGTCCCCCAGACTTGTACGCTAACCAACTGCGCTATTGCCCGTATATGGTATAGTATAATACACCTATAAATTTTTGTCAAGCGGTCGCAGTGAGACATCGAAAAAGTAACCGAAAAGGGCGGTTTTGGACATTATGAAAATGTAACCCAAAATTTCATATTTCCAGCGGGAACTGGAGGTAAAAATGGGGTTGCATATGAGCGAAAGAAAGG
>JAITAW010000243.1 GCA_031283905.1 Treponema sp.
GTTACCCGGCGGGAATTCTATAGGGATATGCCGAAGGCGGAGCTAATCAAGAAACTGCGGTATTACAAGTTAGATTGCACGGTATGGGAGGCGCTTGCATCTTGACAATAATCATAGGATCCCGGTCGCTGGAAGGCGCGCTTCGCATGTGGAAAAACAACAGATCCCCCGGATTGCCGCCTCATCCGATTGTGGCGCGGCAAGGCGTATTATTTCCCTCGCGCCCCGGCTCGAGGAGCGGGCAAGGACGCGGTTGGCATAGCCGAGACTTTGTTGTATGTCTTTCATCTTTCTAATTTCTAACGTCTTTTTCGCTATAGTGTGTGAATATCGCTGGACAGCCGTTCAATTTTATTTTAACATACAGGTATGAATGGGGCGCGGCTGGTGAAAGAAATTAAAAAATGCATACGGTTCTCCATAAGCGCAAAACTTACGCTCATCGTGGCTGTGTTGTCGTTTTTATTCCTGCCGGCGATTATCATGCTGGCGGCATGGTTGACAAACACTCGCGATATTACGCAGGAAAACAACAGGGCGGTGAACGATTGGACTGCGCAAGCGGTGAAAAGCGAGCTTGAAAACGTCCGTTCAGGCGTTGTGTCGCTGTTGTGGAAAATTGACGAGGCGGGCGGCGCGGGCGCAAATGAGGTTGGAATAACGGAGCGATTTTTTACGCTGAATCCTACTATAAAAGCGGTTTGTATCTTTCCGAAGACCTCGCAAACGCGGCATCCGGTGCAAGCGATGGTTGAAATTTCCGCCGTAGCGGATCCGCCGGAAGTGCAGGACACGCCTGAGCCGCGTTTATTCGTCAATAGTACTGCGAAAACTATCGGACGGGAAAATATAACAATGTGGTTTGAAAATCAGAAAAAAACGATTAGGCAAACGCTGCCCGATGGCATCATGACGTACGATGCCGAGGCTTTTTTTGACCCGCCCCTTTTTGTCATGATTTTTCCTTATAAACGCGGCGCTGAAATCACCACGGCGGCTATTTTCTTTTCGCCTGAAAACCTTGTCAAAAGCCTTGGAACAGGGGATGATGCCTCGTTTATAATAAACGAAGGGAGCGATGTGTTGTTTCAGACTGAAGACGGGAGCAATGCGGACGATCTTTCCTTTATACAATGGCAGACGCCGGAACGCGGGAGTCGGAGCTTCACATCCGTCTATAGTGATGATGAAGGCGTTGAATATTTTGCAGCAATCAAAAAGATAGCCGTAAATCAAAGAGAGGCGGCGAGTGAAAACAATCTGGTTGTGATTACAACCTCCAAAACCGCCCGCGCTCTTGAGAAAATCGCGGCTGTTGTCCGGCTTATGTGTTTTATTGGTGGCGGAGCGCTGGTTTTGTCGCTGATTCTTGTACGGCTGTATGCTAAAACTATCAGCAAGCCGCTTTTGGCATTGATTCATGCGGCGGATTCCGTTAGGGAGGGCGATTATGCGGTGAATCTTACGAACCGGAGCAGGGATGAGATTGAGGAACTGACCCAAAGTTTTATCAGTATGACTCGCGGAGTCGCCTATATTGAAAAGTTTGCCAATAAGACAGCGTTGCGGCTTGCGCGGCAGGGAACGCCGATTCATACGGGGAATGTCGTTGCTACAGTCTGCTTTGTCAAACTCCGCGCTTTTGCGGACCTGACCGGAAATTTGAGCGTGCGGGATACGGCGGCTTTAGTCAATGAATTTTTCTCCTGTTTGACACGGTGTGTAACCCGCAAGGGCGGCGTTGTCGATAAATTTCTGACCTATGATGGAGCCGCGCTTTTGGCGTTCTGGGGTGCGCTCGAATCCGGTAGTCCTGAGCGGGACGCGATGAACTGCATCTACGCCGCGCTGATGATGCGGACAAGTTTGCAGAAACTGAATAAAGAGCGTTTGCTTCGCGCACAAGGCGCACAATGTGTCCCGTTGAAAATAAGTTGCGTTGTCAATACTGGAGAGGCGCTTACAGGGATTATCAACGCGGATGAACGCAAGGAATTGTTGGTTGCGGGCGATGCGGTGAACCTTGCCGAGCGTATCGCTGACGCGAATGAAGGCTTTGACACGGATATTCTGATCATGGAGCATACATGGGAACTTATTGGTGGGCAACTCGTACTAGAAGAAACGCCGGTTATTGAGGTGAAAGGGAGGAAAAAACCTCTTCGTACATTTGCGCTGCTGAATGTACGGAGCGATGATGAAGTTGATGCCATTCTGCGAGAGGTGGAAGAACCATGCCGGAGGTGAGGGAACGATGGCAGATCGACGTATAGCGCAGGATATTCTTGATTACGGGGTCTTTACCAACAGCGCCGGTATCATAAGCGATTCTGTCGCAACCGTGAAAGAGGATCCCGCAACCGACCTCCATACTTTTTTTGTGTACGGCGAATCTGCATCTTCCATTAGAAATAGTGAAACTATTGAAGAAAGAGATGCGGATAAAGCCCTGTCCGTTTGTAATGACGTTTTAGGTTACGGTAAATTTTCTTACGCCGAAATACCGCTTCCTGCGGTGGAGCGAGAAGTTGCCGCAGAACCGGTGGCGGCGCAACCGCCCGTGCTTGACGCAAGGCTTGATGTCGAATCGCCAGAGCCGGCCGTTGTGCAACCGGCGACTGGGCAACGGCTACCTACCCTTGACGCAAAGCCGGAAACCAATTCGGCGGTTCCCGATCCGTCTAAAATGGGCGAGCATGATCCCAAGCGGATGAGGGCGGTATTCCCCATAGGCGTAAAATTGACCGCCTGCATTACAAGCATGTTGCTCTGTTCTCTGGGTTTGCTCACCGCAACAGGGTGGTTCTTCACAGGAGCGGATACGCGGCGTACGGCGGAAAAACACAATGCGGATGTAAATTACCGTGCGGCGTTGACTGCGGAAACCACCCTTTCCTCGGTTAAAAACAATGTGTCACTGCTATTCTACGGACTTGACCAGCCGAAACCCGAAACCGTCTCTTCTTTTTTTGAGGAACATCCTGATATAGCGTCAATCCTGTCCGGTGAATATGAAGGGCGGCCTTTCATAAATGAGCAATTCTTTCTGAACCACGGAATAGATGCGTCTCTCGCAATCACTTGCCTTGATCAAATGGACTTGAAAAACAGAACGCTTCGTGAGGAACCCATATTGCTCAATGCTGCGCCTTTTTTCAACGGCTTGCCATTGCTGGCGATGCGCTTCCCGGCAGATCGCGGCTGGGTTGCGGTCTTCTTTTCGTTGGAACGCCTCGCTGAAAATTTTGGCGGCAGTGAGAACGCTTCCATATTGCTCAACATGCGCGGTGATGTACTGGTACATGCGGATCAGGACATAATCCGGAAAGAATCGAATTTTTCCGATTTCTCCGCCATGCCGGTATTGCAGAAATTTGCGGACAGCGGAAAAACTGCGGCGCAAACCCGCTATACCGACATCAAGGGGGATGCGTACCTTGCGGCGATCAGGCGGTTCAACATTGCCGACAATGCGACTCAGGTGAAAGGCGTCGCAACGGATACGGGCAATGACTTGTTTGCGTTGACCGCCATTCCCGAAGCCGCGGTACTTGAGAACACCAATACGATAACACGCCTTAGTCTGTATCTGTCCCTTGCAGCAGGTTTTATTGCGATCTTTTTTATGCAATTCTTCTCAAAAACCATCTCCGTACCGTTCAAACTCCTAAAAACCGCGGTGCAAGCCGTTGAGGATGGAAATTACACCATGACGGACAATTCCCGCTGTGATGAGATCGGAGTTCTTACGGAAAGCGTGAACAATATGATCCGGAAACTTGCGCGCGTTGAGTCCTTTGCCAACAAAAAAATCGCGCAACAAATATGGAAGGGCCGGCTTGTCGCGGAAGGGACGCAAAAAGAGGCAACCGTCTTTTTCTCAAGCCTATGCTCTTTTACGGAAAATGATGATAACCCTGAAGAAACGGTCGCCGTTCTCAACGATTATCTGGAACGTATATGTTCATGCATAGCGCGTACAGGCGGTACTGTTAATAGATGTATTGGCGCTACAATAATGGCGTATTGGGGTGCGACGGATTCCGGCGTCAATACCGCCGGCAATGCCGAACAGAACGCTATTAACGCAGTATGCGCGGCTCTTATGATGAGGGCGGCCATACGCAGTCTCAACGATTCCCTCGATGAGACGAGAGGCGGAGACAGTCCGCATGTCCGGGCAAGCTGCGGACTGAACAGCGGCAGTGTAACAGCCGCGCAAATCGGAGGTTCCGATAGGCTCGAATACACGGTTATTGGCGATGCGGTAATGCTTGCGAATCACACGCAAGGTTTCTGTGAAGTTTTTGGCGCGGAAATCATTATTACCGAAAATACGCGGGATTTGATTAAAGATACTTTTATAATAGAAAAATTGCCGCCGGTTAAGGACAAGGGAAAAGATATCAAATTATTCGCCGTGGTAAATGTACGAAAACTCGCAACGCTTGAATGGATATTTTCAAACATAGAACAAATGCCAAAGACAAACCCGCATACGAGCCGGTTGTATTTAGGCCCAAGCGCGCCCCAAAATATGGCGGAGCTTCGCAAAATGCTGGGCCTATCCACGCCGGATATAAGCAAGGCGATGCATGAAGGAGAAAAGAAATATGTTATACAAACCGGCGATTAAAACCAGAATTGCCGATGTCCTTATTACCCTCATCTGCGTTTCCGGGGCGCTTTTTGCAGAGAGCCTTTTTTACCGCGATCTCATCACAATGCTGGACAAGGAAGCGGCGATCCCTATCGGCGCTCTTACCCGTAAAAATAACGCTGTGCTGCGCCAACGGCTTGACAGCCTCTTATGGACTCGGCTTACACTGGAATCGCCTGTTTACCGTAACGATGCCATTAGAACCGGACGGCTTTCCGACGCGGTCATAACCTTTGTAAACGGGGATTCCGTAGGGTTGTCGGAAAACTGCGCGGTACGGATCGCAACGGACGCAAGCAGCCGTACGCGGATTGAATTGTCAGGCGGTTCAATCTACACGATGTCTAAAAAAACAGAATTGGTTGTCGCTTATGAGGGACAGACCGCAATCATTTCAGGCGGCGGCGCGCTACAGGCGGTATGCGGTGGAAACGGCGCACTGATCCTGCGCGTTACGGAAGGACGGGCAATCCTGTTCTCGGATGGCAAAATCCGCGTTGTTCCCGAAGGAACGGCAGTGAGTAGCGGCGGAACCAGCGGTTCCGTTGCGGCTGCTAG
Source organism: Treponema sp. (assembly GCA_031283905.1). Lineage (GTDB taxonomy): Bacteria > Spirochaetota > Spirochaetia > Treponematales > Breznakiellaceae > JAIRKH01. The sequence goes on from JAITAW010000243.1 coordinate 5,219, forward strand.
CCCGCCGGAAAATCCCTCTGTTGTTGCCTATTCTCCCCCGTTGAACCATGAAGTGTTGTCAGACCGCTTTCCTGTTCCAGTACTCTTTTCGTGGACAACGGCGTATTTTAGCATGGAACACTATGTGCGTATGGATATAGCGTTGGATCGCGAGTTTTCTCGAATCGTCCGCACTATAGACTCCCCTCTTTCCGGCGTATCAGTGGATCTCGCTGAAGGAACGTACTGGTGGCGGATATATCCTGCAAAAGGCGATTCCGGCTTAGGGCCTCTTTCAGCAAGCGCGGTGGATGTCTCAACCGGTATGCTAAGCGTCCGCAGAACGCTGGCGTCTAGCGCAATCCGCAATGACAAGCCTCTATAAATCACGTCCGTCTATCCGCATAATTACGGCGCGGCTTTCATATACCCCCGGCGTACCGCAGGACGCTTCTTCGCGGGGCAAACCGGCAGCCCGCCTCGCGATGTACCGTTCAATAAACGGAGGTATGGAATTGGAAACCGGACTGCGGAATCGGCCCTATAGCCGTTCAATTTTTTGATTTGATAATTTAGGTATGATATGTATCTGCCGTGTATCCATTCCTAGTCACATTCATATCGCTGTTGATTCTAATCTTTTCCTCTTCCCCGCGCGCCGACAAGCGCCGAGGGAATGTTGCCGCTGCTTTTTGTGGAGAGATACCTCCCCGCATACCCCGAAAGGGTGAGTGTAACTAATTGCTTCCGCTCTGGGCGGCAGTACCGATTTTGGTACCATTGACGCGAAATAACAAGGCGGTAGTGCCGTTCAGAGCATATATTCCGCTCCCGGAATTTCGGGCGTTTGGTGTTTTCCCAAAACCGCCGTACATGTTTTGAGAAACTCTCTATGTAAAAATCCGCCTTGCCGAAGACGGGAAACGGCGGGAATGAAAAGAAACGGCGCGGGACGTGCGCGGCGCGTTTGACGGCGGCAATAATGTTCAAGTCCGCTGGGTACGGAGAAATTTTTAAGCCTGCAGGGAGCCTATTCAAGTTAAAAGGGAGTCCGTTTAAGTCAATAGGAGAAACTTTTAAGTCTGCGGGGACTTTTAAGCTCACTACCGCAACGAACGACACAACGGTCGGGCCGTCCGTCATCTGGAAAAAATCTATAACGTTGAAGTCTCGCCTGAACCGGTAGGCCGCGCCGGCGGAGCGGTGATGGAAGAAGTTAAAGGGCGGCGGAACCGGCCGCCGGAAAAATCGTATGCCGTTATGTATTCGGACGCCCTATAGAGTAAAGACCAGGCGGGAGGGGAAAAGCCGTAGAAAGAACGTTTATGCGGCCTTAGGAGTGAATTTCGAGGGCAAAAAAAGGTTTTAGGTTTGCGGACAGCCGGGAACGAGGGGGCCAAATCCTGGACGGGCGTCCTAAACGAAATCAAAAACCGCGGCGTCCGGGATATTTTTACCGCCCGCACGGACGGCCCGAG
>JAITAW010000053.1 GCA_031283905.1 Treponema sp.
TTTTTTACAAACGCATCTATGCTTTCCGTTACCATTTTGCTTGCGGACTCCGCCATCTGCGGGATATGCTCCAGCCTGGTGATGTAATCCTGATTGGAAAGATACACGCAAATATCGGAAATATCCGCGGCGTGGTCGCCGATGCGCTCCATGTCCGTGATCATTTTCAGCGCGGCAGAAACCTGCCCCAAGTCCCGCGCCACAGGTTGCTGCATGAGAATCAACTTCAGACATTTAGATTCGATTTCACGCTCCATGTCATTGATGGCATCGTCGTTTTCAATAACCGCCCGCGCCTCCTCCGGGTCTTGCCGCATCAAGGCTTTCGTAGCCTTGAAAATCGCCCGCTCAATCAGCGCCCCCATTTCAATCATATTGTTGTGCAGATCCAAAAGCTGCTCTTCAAAACGTCCCCGCATTATCCAAACCTCCCCGTAATATAGTCCTCGGTGCGCTTGTCCGAAGGCATTGCAAAGAGCCGTTCGGTTTCGCCGTATTCTATGACCTCGCCCAGCAGGAAAAACACCGTACAGCCGCTGATCCGCGCTGCTTGCTGCATGTTGTGCGTTACGATAACGATACTGTATTTCTCACGCAGTGTCAGCAATAATTCCTCGATTTTTCCAGTGGAGACCGGATCAAGCGCACTGGTCGGCTCGTCCAGTAAAAGCACGTCTGGAGAAACCGCCAAGGCTCTCGCTATGCAAAGGCGCTGCTGCTGACCGCCCGACAGCCCCAGCGCCGATTTTTTCAACCTGTCCTTTACTTCATGCCAAATAGCCGCGTCGCGCAACGACTGCTCAACTATGTCGTCCAGAGTGCGCCGTGATTTCACGCCATGCGTCCGCGGTCCAAACGCTATGTTGTCATAAACGCTCATGGGAAAAGGGTTGGGTTTTTGAAATACCATGCCGACCCGCTTGCGCAACACACTGACCTCGGGATAGGCGTAAATGTCTTCGCCAAAAAGCCGCACCCGCCCCGAAATAACGCACCCGTCCACAAGATCATTCATACGGTTGAGCGTTTTGATGAGGGTACTTTTTCCGCACCCCGAAGGACCGATAAACGCCGTTATTTTATTGGCTTCAATTTCCATAGTAATTTCTTTGAGCGCGTGAAACGCGCCGTAATGCACATTCAAATCACTGATTTCAAAACAACTCATTCTCTCGCTCCATTTGCTATTCCAACGCGCTTTGATATGGCGGCGGAGGCCGCGTTTATCAGAATGACCGCAAGCAGTAATATCACAGCCGTCGCGTATCCTTCGCCGGTGTGCAGTCCTTCACTGGACAGGGCGTACATGTGAACGGATAGCGTCCTCGCGGACTGCATGGGATTTGCCGGAATCTGCGCCACGGTTCCGGCCGTGTAGATCAACGCGGCGGTTTCTCCCACAATGCGTCCTATCGCAAGAATAATGCCTGCGGATATGCCCGGCGCGGCGGCGGGCAGCGCCACCCGAAACACCATTCTGAGCCGCCCCGCGCCAAGCCCGAACGCTCCCTCTCGCCATGTATCCGGGACAGACCGGAGCGCCTCTTCGGTGGAGCGCAACATGAGCGGCAGTATCATAACGGACAGGGTGAACGCGCCCGCGATGACCGAGAAGCCCCAGCCGAGAAAGGTGACGAAAAACAACAGTCCAAAGAGTCCGTACACAATGGATGGGATTCCCGCCAGCGTTTCCGTGGTTATGCGGATAACCGCGACCGCTTTGCTTCCTCGCGGCGCGTACTCCGCAAGCCAGATCGCCGCGAAAATGCCAAGGGGCGCGGCGATTGCCAACGACAACAGGGTTATGATAACCGTGGAAACAAGGGCCGGCGTCAAGGACACGTTTTCGCTCGTGTAGGTGAGGGAAAACAGTTTCGGCGTGATGTGAGGAACGCCCTTTACCAGTATAAACCCGATGAGGTACAGAAGCGCGGCGGCAGTCGCGCCGGCGGCAGCCCATGTCGCCGCCCTCAACAGCATTTCAGAATAGTGTATCTTTCGCATTTTTTCCCTTTGCGAGCTTCCGTTCGGCGGTTTAACGGGCGCAGCCCCTCTCTCACATTCATTTTCATTATGAATCCGCTTTGTCGCTTTTGCCTCTAAAAAAATTATTTTCCCCGTTTTGTCAATGCGGAGAAGCTCAGATTTATTAGTAGAATGAATACAAACAAGACTACGCCCGTAGCGATCAGCGCCTCACGGTGCAAGTCAGCCGCGTATCCCATCTCAATCACGATGTTCGCCGTCAACGTACGCGCCCCTTTCAGCAGGGAGACGGGCATACGCGCCTGATTGCCCGCCACCATGATGACCGCCATCGTTTCACCTACGGCGCGTCCAATACTCAGCACCACAGCCGCAAGCACGCCGGATTTCGCCGCCGGCAGTTCGACTGCGAAGACCGCGCGGTAATGCCCCGTTCCCAGCGCTAAAGCCCCTTCGTAGTACTGCGGCGGTACGGCGCGGATCGCGCTTTCGGATATAACGATAACCGTGGGGAGGATCATAATGCCAAGCAGGATGCACGCGGATAAGATGCTGTTTCCCGTAAGCGGGACAATCGCGGTCATGCCGAAAAAGCCATACACCACCGATGGAACGCCCGCCAACAAATCCACGCCGGGCTTCACAACGCGGTAAAGCTTTTGAGGGCAGACCCGCGCCAGAAACACGGCGGTCAGAATACCGACGGGAACGCCGATGATGATGGCGCCCGCGGTAACATACAAGCTGCCGGCAATCATCGGCAATATGCCAAAAGACGGCGGAACATCCGACGGCAGCCATTCTTTGCCCAGCAGAAACGCCGCCGCGCCGGTCTTCCCGATTGCGGGAAGACCGTTTGCCAGCAGGAAGAAACAGATCAACGCAAGCGCAAGTATGGACGCCGCAGCCGAAAGGAAAAAAACCGCGTTCATCAGTTTCTCTTGCAACAGTTTTTTCATTTGACCGGCGGACATCGCGGCAAATGCCGCAGCGATGTCCGTTTCCGCTATGATGTCGCGCTGTTTCTCTTGCTCACTTTTCATTTGATTACCTGACTCCACCGCGTTGTTTGTCCGGTAAAGACAGCTTTTATTTCATTTTTCATCAAGTTCGCCACCGGATTATTCTTGTTCACAATAACCGCGATGCCGTCAATAGCGATATTCACCGGCGTAAGATACGCCAGTTCGCTGTCCTTCAATTCGCGGCTTGACATGCCGATGTCACAAGCGCCGTCCAGAGCCGCAGTCATGCCTGCGGACGAATCGCTCTGCTGTATTTCAATGACGGCGGATGAATTCAGCGCAATGTAGGCTTCTTTCAATTTCTCCATGACCGGCGTTACCGAAGACGATCCCGCGACAACGATTTTGCCTGAAGGTTTGCTCCCCGCATAAGGAGCGGCGGTCGTACTTACCGGAATATAGCTCTTTGCGATGACGGCCTGTCCTTCCGCCGAGAGGATAAAGCTGATAAAATCCTTTGTTAAAGCGGAGTCTGCGGCGGCACCTCTTGTAGCGATGTAAAACGGTCTTGAAACCGTATATGTACCGTTTTTCACATTCGCGGTACTCGCGGCCACACCGTCTATGGCTACCGCCTTGACCGTCTCGTTCAGCGATCCGAGTGAAATGTATCCAACGGCGTATGCGTCCCCGGCGATGTTCATCATCATCACATCGGTTTGTTT
>JAITAW010000061.1 GCA_031283905.1 Treponema sp.
TTGTGCATGATCATTTTACCCGCGCGGCTTCCGCAGCCCATACCGAGATTTTTGAGCGCGCCGCCGAAACCCGCGCCTTCGTGTCCCTTAAAGTGGTTGAGGGACACGATAATATCCGCGTCCATAACAGCCCGCCCAATTCTGGCGGTCTTGCAGTAAACGCCGCCGTTCACCGGAACGTCTATATCGTCCGTGCCTTTTAAGCCGTCCGCGATGATGTTTTGGCACCCCGTTGTCAAGGGATTAAAGCCGTTCTCTGCTGCCGCGTCAAGGTGGAGAAGCGCGTTATTCCGCCTGCCGACGTACAGGGTGTTGCAATCGGTCAGAAAAGGGCGCCCGCCTAACGCACTGATCTTATCGGCGACAACCTTTACCCAATTCGGACGCAGAAACGCCATATTACCGGGTTCGCCGAAGTGTATTTTAATAGCGGCATATTTGTTGGTAAAATCGATCCGCTCGATACCCGCTTTAACGATAATCCTGTCTAATTTTGAAAGAAGACTGTCTCCGACTTTACATCGCAAGTCCGTGAAATAGACTTTTGAATTCATACATAACCTCCTAAAATAGCTATTATAGTAATCTTTTAGTTTGTTTCAATCCACGCGCTTACCTGAAGCGCGACAACACCCGGTAGTTTTTTTTAATACCTGCCCCTTGATCGGAGGTGGCCCAAGAACTTGGCATTAATAGGGCGGCGGCGGGGCATCGCCATACCGCTTAACCGGATGCTTCTATGAAGGAACGTATATGTCTTTGCAAACGCTTGTCAACCGGTCGTTGGCAAGGTTGCCGGCCGGCAAAGACGCGCATAAGCCGCTAACACCTGTCCGCGAGATTTTCCCCGGGCGCGGGTACCGGGTATTCGCCGGTAAAACAGCCGAGGCAGTGCCCCGGCGTCCCGTTGATAGATTCAAGCAAGCCGTCAACGGACAGAAACGCGAGGCTGTCAACGCCCAAAGAAGCCTTGAGCTCCTCTACGCTGTTCATGTTGCTGACGAGGCCGTTGCGGTGTGGCGTGTCAATGCCGAAGAAACAGGGGAAGCGCACGGGCGGCGAACTCACGCGGATATGCACCTCTGAAGCGCCCGCATGTTTCAAAATGGAGACAAGCCGCCTGCTCGTGGTGCCACGTACAATTGAGTCGTCGATCAGTACGATCCGCTTCCCTCTGATTTCGCTGTGGATGACGTTGTGCTTGACCGAAACAGCCACATCCCGCTTGTCCGGATCCGGCGCGATAAATGTCCTGCCAACATACTTGCTCTTTACGATGCCAAGACCAAACAGCGTACCGGTAGCCCTGCCATACCCGATGGCTGCGGGCATTCCGGAATCCGGCGCCCCGATAACAAGATCGGCCGGCGCAGGCGCCTCCCGCGCCAGAATTTCACCGGCGCGCACCCGCGAATCGTACACATCAACCCCGTCCACGATGCTGTCAGGACGGGCGAAGTACACGTATTCAAAGGAGCAGACCGCGCGGGGCGTTTTCTCGCTGAAACTGAACGACAGCGCATTGTCTTTGCTTATAATGATCATCTCGCCCGGCTCAATGTCCCGCTCCAGCGTACCGCCCACCGCGTCAATGGCGCAAGACTCGCTTGACAGGATCCAGCCGTTGTCGAGCTTACCGAGACACAGGGGGCGTATGCCATTCGGATCACGCACTCCGACAAGCGCGTCGTCCGTCAACACGGCGAGCGCATACGAGCCTTTGATGAACTTAATCGTATCGGTCAGCGCTTTCTCAAGCCCCTTCTTGTAGTTTTTTGCGATGAGGTTGACAATCACCTCGCTGTCGCTGGTCGATGTAAACCCGATCCCCGCATCCTCAAGCAATTCCCGCACCACGTCCGCGTTGGTGAGGGTTCCGTTGTGAGCTACCGCTATGGAACCCAGCTTAAACCGGCTCACAAAGGGCTGCGCGTTTTCAATGGCGCTCGTGCCGGCCGTGGAATACCGCACATGCCCCACTGCGGCGGAACCGTAGAAGCCGCGCAACGCGTCCGGTTTGAATACATCGCCGACCAGCCCCATGCCCTTGCGGCATTCAATGGCGCCGTTCTTCGCAACCGCAATGCCCGCGCTTTCCTGCCCGCGATGTTGCAGGGAAAAAAGCCCATAATACACAAGGGGCGTGACATCCCGCTCCGCGTCCGCGCTGAAAACAGCGAATACGCCGCATTCCTCATGAGGCTTGTCAATTTCATCGTCAATCATAACGGTCTCGTTAATCTATGCCAGATCTCTACATACGCTTCTTTCACGGCGCCCAAGTCCCGGCGGAAACGGTCTTTGTCGAGCTTTTCGTTGGTTTTCTCATCCCAGAACCGGCACGTGTCCGGTGATATTTCATCAGCGAGAACCAGCGCGCCGTCTGCGGTTCTGCCGAACTCCAGCTTGAAATCAATGAGCTTGACACCCCGTTCAAGGAAGAACGCCGAAAGCGCGTCGTTCACTTTAAACGTGATCTTCTTTATTTCGTCAAGCTCCTCAAACGTGGAAGCGCCGATTGCGACCGCGTGATAATCGTTGATGAGCGGATCGCCCAAACCGTCGTCTTTGTAGGAAAGCTCGAACACGGTTGTCTTGAGCGCGGCGCCTTCCTCAAGCCCGAGCCGTTTCGCCATTGAACCGGCCGCGACATTGCGGACAATCACCTCAAGCGGCACGATTTTCACTTTTTTGCATAGCATGTCCCGCTCGCTTTTTTGGGCGATAAAGTGGGTCGGTACGCCGGCTTTGCCCAACATCTCAAAAAGGCCGGACGCTATCTTATTGTTTAGAATCCCCTTGTCTTCGATCCGCCCTTTTTTCCCGCCGTTAAAAGCGGTCGCGTCGTCTTTGTAACGGATGATCACAACATCGCCGCGCCCTTCAACGGCAAACACCTGTTTCGCCTTGCCTTCGTAGAGCAGATCGCCCTGTTTTAATGTTGCTATGCTCATGGATTCTCCATTCATAACGCCGCCTCTTTATATTCATTTACAAAATCAGCTTTCATCTTTTTTCTATATAACAGAAGCTTTTCTTTTAATTCAGGATACTTGACCGCGAGAATCTCCAGCGCCAGATACGCGGCGTTTGCGGCGTTGTTCACGCCCACCACGGCGACCGGTATGGGCTTGGGCATCTGCACCGTGGAGAACAAAGCGTCCAGTCCGCCAAGTCCGCCCGCCGCAATAGGAACCCCGATAACAGGCAGCGTTGTTTGACTCGCAATCACGCCCGGCAACGCGGCGGCTAATCCGGCTCCCGCTATGATGACCTCGGTCCCTTCTTTTTCCAGCATGGCAACGGTTTCACCGAGCAGCTCCGGTACGCGGTGCGCGGAAAGGATATGCGCCGAATACGCCACGCCAAACTCTCGCAGTACGTCGCCCGCGTTTTTCATAACCGGCTTGTCGGACGCCGAACCAAATATAACGGCAACTTTCATGCAAAGAACATAGCACAACGAGCCGTGAAAAACAAGAGGGCGTATGCGGCGCGCCGCTCCGCGCTTTTTTTTCACCAAGACGCTTGACATTTTTTTATTTCCGCGGTATAGTATACGTCATTACGGGGACGTGGCGAAGCTGGTTATCGCGCTGGTCTGTCACACCGGAGGCCGCGGGTTCAAGTCCCGTCGTTCCCGTTGCCCGTCTTAAAGATGTCCTCTTCAAGACGGGTTTTTTTTACGGGCAGTAGCGCAGTTGGTAGCGCGCTTGGTTCGGGACCAAGAGGTCGCCGGTTCAAATCCGGCCTGCCCGAAAGCCGCAAGCGCCCCTGCCGGCCGGCATCCTGTCTAGTTTCAAAAGCAATCGGATTTCAGATGATAGAACCAGTTTAAACATTATAATTGTTTAGAAGGAGCGTCCGTAAAAAGTGAATAAGTTGGCCAATCCGCATGTTTGCGGGAGTTATAGGGTTTACCCCCCCCCCCCCCCCATTATGTACACGCATATTGCCGCCTTGTAAATCGCGGGTGTTTTGGCGGCAAAACCCGCGCGTCATCACGCGGAATCTCTCATCCTAAAAACATGCCATTTTATTCTAAAAACAGCATATTTTGTTCTAAAGACAGACTATTTTATTTTGAAGACAGACCACTCCATTCTGAAGACAGAATAGCTCATTCTGAAGACAAAACAGCTCGTTCTGAAGACAGACCGCTCCATTCTGAAGACAAAACAGCTCGTTCTGAAGACAGGCCGTCTCGTTTTGAAGACAGGCCGCTCCATTCTGAAGAGAAAACAGCTCGTTCTGAAGACAGACCGCTCCATCCTGAAGACAGGCCGTCTCGTTTTGAAGACAGACCGCTCTATTCTGAAGGCAAAACAGCTCGTTCTGAAGACAGGCCGTCTCGTTTTGAAGACAGGCCGCTCCATTCTGAAGACAAAATATTCCATCCGGAAAACGGAACGTTTCGTTCTGAAAAAATATTTTTTCATGTTTATGACGGAATCTCTCGTCTCGAATACCGTACCAGAAATTCCGCCCGCCATGACCATAAGGAGGTTTTATATGGCTAATAACATCGATTGGTTTCCCGGCTCCCGGGACGGGCAGTTGGCAATGGCAAAGCTCTGGCTTCTCGTGCTGGAAGCCTGCGCGGTCTTGTGGGGTATACCCGCGGCCGTTGCGCAGGCCCTGGCAGCGGCCGTTGACGCCGCGGACGCGGCTCTCGGCGTTGCTAAAAACGAAACCACGAGAACGCCCGTGGCTACGGCGCAATGCAAAGCCGAGTTTGAGGACTTGGCCGCGAAGATGCGGGATATGAAGCGCCGCTACTTCCTGACCCCGCCCCTCACGGACGCGGACTACGTTTCGCTCGGCCTCAAGCCGCACGACCGCGCGTCCACGCCCTCCGGTACTCCGTCCGCGCAGGTAATGGTGGAGACCTACCTCGTCGGGCGGCACGAACTGGGCGTAAAAGTCGTCTACGCTACGGGCAGCCCCAAGGACCCTGCAAACAAAGGCTACCGGATATGGTACAGCGTAGTCGCGCCGGGCGAAGTGCCGCCAACGGACCCTGAAGAACTGCGCGCGTCCTTTTTCACCAGACGGAAGAAGGACGTGGTTGAGTTCGGCTATGGGGACAGCGGGAAGACCGCGTATTTTGCCGTACAGGTAGAGAACGACGGGAAGAAGGGCAACTGGGGCCCGCTCACTTCGGCGTTGATACCGTAGTATACGGCGCAACGGGCGGGCGAATACGCTCGCCGCCTCCGTGGATGTGTACAAGAAGGCTGCGGCCTGAAAAGAACGCTCGCCTGCACTCCATGGAGGTATTTAAGGGAACAAACGCCGGTATGGGCGTATTTATAGAGTGGAGTTTTGGCATAGCCAAAACTCAAGTAAACGCAAAATTATATTAACATTAGGAGGGTAAAGATGAAGAAGGAAAAGATTTGTTCACGGTTAATCAGCGCAGCGATAGTCGCGCTGGTTATGGGGTTTGTGTTAGCCCCGGCGGGGTGCGCCAGCGGCAGAAGCGGCAAGTCCGTACCTGTGGAGACTACTGTGGAAACTGTTGCGGAGACTACCGCAAAAACAGAGGCCAAACCGGACGCGGGAACCGCCGGCGGCAATTACTATAAAAACATACCTGTGGAGGTAACCGGCATTCCTTATGAGTATAAGGATATTTGCGGCAATCATACCATCGATTATGTAATCGACAAGGAATACGAACTTATGTCGACCGGCCAGTCTTCGCGATTTGTTAATTTCAAAATCAACAAGTTTATCTTTGATTTCAAAAACGATGGAAGCCTCGTGGTAAGTTCTGTTTCAAGCTATGATAAAACTCCCGCCCAAGGCAATTCTTATTATCCGGCAAATCCGAACAGCGTCCACGAATGGAAACTTACGCCTCTGTATCACCGGCATTTGGAGGGGCCCTGCTCGTTAGACCGCTACAACGATATTGCCGTTTCGCAGGCCAAGCTGAACGAAATGAGAAAAGATCCCGCCCTTGACAAGGTTTATAAGATTTTGCTTTCCTGTGCGCAGGACATGGACTACGACTACAACCGGGTCGGCATACGGGTCAAGTTTGTCCAGCCAACGCCCCTCACGGGGGTGTGCGATGATTACGCTGCCCTCCTCATAAGCAGGCTTTCGGCAGCCGGGATTAAAGGGGTGAGCGATATTGTCAAGGTGACCGGGTACAATCACGCATGGGTAACGCTGAAATACAAGGGGAAGACTCTGTATTTGGACGCGACATGGTTTGACAAAAACAGTATCGATGAAACCGGGACCGTGGTCCATGACCCCTACAAAGACCCCAGGGAAATGACCTTCGATAACGATATATTCACCAACCACGGCAAGCATCATATTCCCTCTTGAAAGGCGAACCGGGTGCGGCAGGTTTTGTCGCAATTTTTGCGGTTGTTTTAAGGCAAGAACGCTCCGTTGGGGCGTTGCAATTAACGCTGGCGGGCCTTGTACGTATCAATTTATTTTACCATTAGGAGGGAAAATGGTACGGCCACAGAAAATGGGGCTTTGGGCTGATGCGGGGCGGAGTCATGACCGAACGAAAAAGGCGGGAAAAAAGTGACCGGCGTCTTTGGAGGCTCTGACCCTCAAAGACGCAGCCGCCAATTTTTTTTGAAAAGGTAAAGATTGACAAGATTTGAAAATAATAGTATGGTTTTTCACCATACTAGCAGTAGCGCAGGTGGTAGCGCGCTTGGCTCGGGACCAAGAGGCCGCCGGTTCAAATCCGGCCTGCCCGAAAGTCGCAAGCGTCCCTGCCGGCTGACATCCTGTCTGGTTTCAAAGGCAATCGGGTTTCAGATGATAGAACCAGTTTAAACATTATAATTGTTTAGAAGGTTGATACGATTGCCCGCAACCAGCGGATGAAAATCGCCATTCCCAACGGTACGCACACGATCAGCATCAAGGAGTCAGGCGGGGCCGGCAAGGAAAACAACAGCAACGAAGAAACCTTCACCGTCAATTCAGACGAAACCCTGTTTCACATCTATATTGACGGGAGCATAGTGCTCAAACAGTGGCCCAAAGAGTAAATCCGCAGGCGTAAAGACCATGTAAGCGGGGAACTCAGGGACATACCGCCTTGGGTTCCCTGTTTTTTGATACGGTTATTAATGGAAAACGCGCCCGTATAGGCGTTGGAATAAAGGCTGGCGGGCCGCGGCTTCTCAAGAAGCCGGAAACGTACAAATATATTTTACCATTAGGGGGTAAAGATGAAACGATATGTATTGATTGTGGTATTTTCCGCCTGTACCGTTATTGTGCAGGCGCAGACGAAAGATGACACGATGGTTCCAAGGCTTTTGCCTGCCTCAACCCTGACATGATGACATATATTCAGGAGGAAATGACATCCCAGATGCGTTACCAAATGAGCAAGGAGGATAATATTCCCTTTTTTATAAGTGCTCGTTATCGAGTAACAGATTTATTTGAAATAGAAAGCGAATTCGGCTTCAGACATTTTAATTCTGTTTCAAAATATGTTCGATCGTGGTATCCCGACACAGGGTTCTTCAGCCTCGGCATCGTTTTTTCAAATTTCAAAAGTTATTTCATGAGACGCTGGGTTGAACGTATTTCATTAACATACAGTTATGTGCCATTTTTCCTGAATTTATTGGGAATTTTATTTGAAAAAGATTGACATGAACGAAATATTGGTATAATATTTTTTACAAGGAGGTTTTTATGAAAAAGTTAATTGCATTGGTTATCTTGGTATTTTTCCCCCTTTCGCTTTTTTCTGAGATTGTATCATCTGATGAATTGTCAAAAAAATATGGTGTTTCATATGGAGAAAGACAACAAAGCGATTATATAGAAAAAGACGGCTATACTTTTAGGTATTTGGGAAATGGGAAATGGGATGTAATTGTACAGGAAAATACAGGCAATGGCAATGCGATAACTGTTTCTATAAGATCAACAGCAAAACATGATGTAATGTTACACATTGCCGCATTAGTAACAAGAATTATAAACAACGGAGTAGTGTTGAAGATTGTTGTCATATCATTAATTGCCGTTTTTATTTTAGCAAAAGTTCTTTCATTTTTTACAAAATGCATAATAATATGGGGGTGGTGGGATTTAATTGTTACTTTGATTCCAGGAATTATCATTTTTTTGTTATCTATATTTTCTTAAAAAAACACCTGAGAAAAATGGTCTTTTAATAAATATCATTTTTTTTGTTGTTGATTTCAGTTTTAATCTCTTTTATTATAAATATAGGCAATTCGGGGCCTTTGGGTATATTATTTGCAATTGTATCTGTAATTACTAAAATCATATTAATTGTTTTAGTACCTATTGTTTTAATCTTATATATAGGTGCTTTGAGTTCTGGTACTCCAGATAAGCGTTATAGAGACGGAACAAAAGGAAATGAACGAACGCAGATCATTGCGCTTGTTGCAGCTATTGCTATGTTTTTTGTTGCAAGTTTTATAAAAATTGATGCAGATGATTGATAAAACAAATATTAGTAATGATATTTAATTTTTTATTAGATGATAAAATATATTGTAAGGAAAAAACGGCGCATAACAGGACTGTTTACGCTTCGCCGCAGTAGCGGCTCGGGGTTTCGTTCGCCTAGGTCATTACGCTACGCTCCATTCCCACGGCTCACTACACCCACAGTTTGCCAGCCCTAAAA
>JAITAW010000115.1 GCA_031283905.1 Treponema sp.
TCCGCGAAATCCGCGTGTTGTGCTTTGCGTGGTGCGCTTGTTTTTCTTCGTTGCCGCCGCCTTTGGGGATTACCCGCTTATTGAGCGGCTTGATCCTCGGAGTGATGTAACATTTGATCAGTATGTCAAAAATGTTGAAATAGGCAGACAACTCGTCTACAATAAAGAGCGCATTGTGGAACCGGAAATTGCGGCTCGAGCTCTCACTATATACGCTTATAAGCCGCGGGGGGGCGATGACTTTTACAGCGTACAGGCTCGTTGTCCGGTGGGCGTCCAGAGTATAGCGACATTGAACCATATGGCGCATCCGGATGCCTTTACGGGCGGGATCATTCTGCTTCCATCAATCCCCGGACTTTTTGTGCCGCTTGACATTACCGAGAAAAACGCCAATGATCTTGAAAAGCTTATGGCGGCAAGCCGCTTTACCGAAGCGCAAAGGGAAACGGGCGCCGTTATTACAATCAGCGGCAATGGCAAGAAAGAGCGGTTTCTGTTCATTCCGGGGGCGAATTTTAGCGTAACGGAAGCGGCTTTTTTCCTTACCTTTGGGAATAGCGGCAAGTCATTCCGGTATCCGTTGCGTTATTTTACGCTGACCAGCGCGTTCGGCGTCAGAAGAAATCCGGTGACGGGTACCGTAAAAAACCATGACGGATTAGACCTTGCGGCGCCCTTAGGCTCCGAGGTTTACGCGGCGCAGGCGGGCATTGTTACCGACATCGGGAGTGACGGCGTATACGGCAACTACATCGTCATTAAACACGAAGGCGCATGGGCGAGTCTTTACGGACACCTCTTGAATATAGAGGTTAGGCTGCAAGCCGCCGTACAAGCGGGCGATCTTATCGGAAGGGTAGGGTCAACGGGCCAATCAACAGGACCACACCTGCATTTTGAGTTGAGGCAGAACGGCAAGGCTCAAGATCCGGGGAAATATCTGTTTAAGAGTAGTTAAGGAAATAATGGAAAAGATAATGAAAACGATCAGACTGTTTTGGAAGCTCCTTTGGAAACCGCTTCTGGTGAGTTGCTTTTTTCTCATCTGGGCGTTGGAAACATCGAAAGCGGAATCAAAGGAAATTGCGCGCGTCCTTGTTGACGGTTCTTTAACGGTCTCGGCAAACAACCCCGCAGGTTCTTCGATTTCTCTCTCGTATATAAGCTCGGCGGTCGTTTCAATCGTCGGCGACACCCGTTTCCTTAGAGGCGTAGAAATTACCATTACGGCGCCGCAAGCCTATTTCGCCTACCGCGGAAGCCTTGCCGTGGCGGTCTATATGGACATGGGGGCGGTTCCGCCGCTTATAGGCGGCGTTACGGATATAGAAGCCAATACGGTTCTTCTTGAGCCATTGCCAAACAAGATACAAAGCGTTTATCAATTTCCTATTCGGAGCGACCACGGTTTGCGCACCACCCCGTATGCAACGGTTCCAAACCGCGTTATACGGCCCGCTTCGTTTCCCATTCTTGTCAGGATCATGCCCATCATAAAAGGGATAAGCGAAGAGATAGAGAAAATGACATTCACCCTTACCGTGAAACCGATCTTGAGCAACGAGGGGGCGCTTGCCTTGGCTTTCCGCTATCCCGAACAACTCCAGAGCAAGCCTTTTATCCTTCTAATCGATGATGTACTCATAGAAAACGTCAATGAACTGCAATTTTTAAGGGAAGGCGAGCATCGCCTTACCATACTCTCCGATGATTTTCGCAATGAAAACCGTAAATTCTTGATAGAACGAAGCAAAACTCTGGAACTTACGATTGACTTGCAAGACCCAACGCCACTCATTTTTTTCGAAGCGCCCGAAAAGACAGTCCTCTATTTTGATAACGAACCGGTGAACACCGCTAAACCGCTTGCGGCGGAGCCGGGCAAGCATGAAATTAAAATTCAGTTGAACGACTACTTGATAATCCGTCCCATTACTGTACAAAAGGGAAGAACGTACAAGATAGCCCTGCTCGTGGATTTGAATATTTCGGAAGAGTGAGAGTGTCGCCGGAGGCGCGGGCGTATGCGGGGATCGCGGACACCCGCCGGTCATTGTTTCGTGTTACATGCTCCCGGCATTCAACGCCTTGTATAGCTTTCCGGACACGGTGAACTGGTTTTCCCGTGTTCTGATGACCGCGATGCTTTCGTCTTTTGCGGCTTCCAACATGTCTTCCGGCACGGGGCGGAAATTACACACCACAATCACCGAAATATTCACCAAACTCGCAACCGCCACCGTGTTTTTGTGCGCCTGTATAGTAATGAGCGCGCCGCCGTCATGGGCGTTTGCTATTACATCGGACAACAGATCCGATGTGTAAGCGCTGGTAAGCTCCGCATCTTCAAATTCGTTCTGCATGATCTCCGCGCCTAGCATTTCCGCAACTTGCCTTATTGTCATATTTTTTCCTTAATTGTTTCCCTTTGTAATACCGGCGGCATGCGCCGACGTCCGCAATTTATGCTTCCTTCGGCGAATTGATGTATACCACCGAACGCACCATCGTTCCTTTTCCTTGGGCGGAATCAATGGAAAATTCGTCCGATACCCGTTTGGTGTTCGCCAACCCCATACCCGCGCCGAAACCGAGCGAGCGTATCCACTCATTGGCGGTCGACCACCCTTCCTGTAAGGCGAGGTTGAGATCGGCAATACCGGGCCCTGTGTCCGAAGCGACCACGATCACTTTGTCCGGCTGAATGGAACAGCGCATAACCCCGCCTACCGAATGCACCACCTGGTTGATCTCAAGTTCATAACTCGCAATAGCCACGCGGCGGATAATCTTGGGATCGATATTCCGCGCTTTAAGCGCTTTCTTAATTTCCGTGGATGCTTTGCCCGCAAGCTCAAAATCGTACTGGATGGTGGCAAACTCCATATCCGCGGAAGCCGATGTGCATTTCCCCTTTTCCTGATTGATTTTTTCAAGCCGCAACACCTCGCGGTTCATCTCCGCAAGGAGGGTTCCCACCACATCTTTTGAGGTGAGGATACCGACCAATTCGTTCTTCTTGTTCACAACCGGATAACGCCCGTACCGGTACTTGTTGAGGTAGGAAATGGCGAAGGAAAGCGGCATGTCGTCTTCGAGTACAATGACGTTTTTGGTCATACGTTCTTCAACGCGGCAATTTATATCTCCTTCATCAAGGGCGGTTACTATATCGTCAATGGATACAAGCCCCGCCAGATTGTGGCGTTCATCGACAATAGGTACGCCGGTAATGTAGTTTTCCTTCATCAACGCCTGGATACGTCGCATGGAATCCGTTCTACTCGCCGTGATGACCGCGGTTTTCATGACATCTTTTATTTTTAATTGATAAATCAGTTCCAACACCGCCGATGGAGAATCCACCGTGCTTATAGGTATGCCTTCCAAATTAACGCCGCTCAAATTTTTCTCTGTTTTTTCCACCTGTGCATCGATCACATCAACCTCCTTAGCATAACGCCGCGTTCGACACCTTACGTCCTGTCTTTCCGCTCTATGAGTTTTTCTATGACGATAGCCGCGCCGTCATCATCATTCGTTTTATCGCTCACCATGTCGGCAATCTTTTTGATGCGCTCATCACCGTTTTTCATGGCGATGCCCAAACCGGCCCACCGCAACATGGCTTCATCGTTCATAGAATCGCCTATAGCGGCGATCTCTTCACGTTGAACGCTGAGTTTTTTCGAGACAATTTCAAGCGCGGTTCCCTTGTCGGTTTTAGGCGGAAGAATCTCAAGAAAGTATGGTTTGCTGGTAAAGAGCGTCGCGCTCTCTTCTAAATACGTGTTCAATATACTTTCAAGCGGCTGTAAAATCATGGGATCGCCGGGAATGAGGAGCTTATAGCAACCTTTTGCCACGAGACCTCTGAAATCTTCAGCGACAACCTGTTTCAGTCCAGTAAGCTTCTGGTCGTACATGGTGAATTCGTTGGTCTTCGACACATACAGAATATCATTTTCGTAGACTTGAACGGCAAAACCTTCAGCCGAACAAAGATCATAGACGGTAAGCGCCGTTTCTGCCGGTATTTTTGCCTCATACACGATGGCATTCGTACAGCTTTCCATACTAAGAGAGCCGTTGTTGCAAATCAAATACCCACTCCGCTTGTTCATACCCAGCGTTTTAACAAACTTCTCCATTGCCGCAGGCGTTCTCCCCGATGCAAGAACAATAGAAATCCCTTCCGCGACAGCCTTTTGCACCGCCTTTTTCGTACGGTACGAGACGGTAATATCTGAACGCAGGAGCGTGTCATCCAAATCAAGAGCAATCATCCGTATCATACAGTAGGGGGCCTATCCCCGCGCCTCGCGGACTACGGCGCCATAGGGCGAGCCGAGACAGGCGAAAAAACGCAACCGGCGGCGGCGCGTCTTCGCGGACGCCATGACAGAAATAATTCTTGATGGAGAAATACGGAAGTATATGCCATCGGCGCGGCCACCGCCTCATGACGCTAGCGCGCCGCCTACGGCGGC
>JAITAW010000188.1 GCA_031283905.1 Treponema sp.
ATAAGCCATACTTTGTCCTTCTTTTTCCCCGCATGCGTCCAAAACCCGTCTGTTTCAAGACAATCATAACGGGTTTGTTTCGGTTTTATCCGATACGTTGTCGATTTAAGCGCTTTTAAAACCGCGGTAACGCTTGTTTGGAGCATTATCCCGACGTCCCGTATGCCGACCCCCCTGACCGGCATGATTTTTATCATGTTTTTAACCCGTGAAAACGTTCCCCGACAGGCGCGTCCATGATCGCTTATGATTTGACGGCCGCAATCTTTGCGGAGGTAATTGCGGATTAAAATCCGATGTTTACCCTTGTCCTTTTTCCCGTTTCCGGTTATGTTAGGGCTGTGGCAAGGGGGACGCTTGATCTCTATGGTTATTTGCATCATTCCATAGTATTTCTTTGTGCCCCTGTTGTCAGTACTCCTTTATCATACTTTCTAGATCACCTTCTAAAATCATTATGTTTGTTTTCAGTATAGTAGTGAATTCCTTGCAATTAGCCGTTCATGTATAATCGTGAGGGGCCGTGAGGCTTCTCAACGAGTCTCTTTGACGAGGTATACGTCAGAGGATAATCGCGTTTTTAAATAGCTAAAAGCGCCGATCTCGCCCATCAGCGCATCCTCCACCGCGACAACCCGGCGGCAATCCCCGCAACACTCCTCCGTGGTTAAAACATGTTGCCTGTTATTAGCCGCGCACCCACTTATCAGACAAATATTATTTTTGTCGTTGGGAAATCCGGTTGATCCGCTGATTGAGATGGTTTTTAGGAGCGGAGCCTAAAGCGCCGATCCTGCAGCGCTCAGACGGACTCCGCCGCCTGAGCTATGGTTTCCGCGTATGTCGGATGAGCGAACACGCTGTTCCTGATTTGCTCCGCAGTTATTCCGGCGTTGATGCACTGCACCGCCCAAGGTACGATATCCGTCGCATGGTTGCACATGATCTGAGCGCCGATAAGCACTTTCGTTTCCGCGTGAAACACCAGTTTGACAAAACTCCGCTCCTGATGTTCAATAACCGCTCTGCCGTTGCCGCCGAACACGCCCTTACCGACAATCGCCGGAACGCCGCGCTCCTTCGCTTCATCGGCGGTAAGCCCCGCGCAGGCGATCTCGGGCGCGGTGTACACACACGAGGGAATCGCGCCGAGAGGGGCGGCCGTCTTACCCACGATATGGTCAACGATGCGTTCGGCCTGAGCCGTTGCGGTATGCGCAAGCTGGATGCCGGCGCTCATGCCAAAAGCGGCGCCCCACGCTATGTCACCGGCGGCGTAAACGCCGGCGACGCTTGTCATGCCGGCTTCATTGACGCGGATATAGCCACGTTCGGTCAGCGCAATGGCGCCGGGGGAATCCGGCGAAAAAAGTCCGGCTGTCTCCGGTTTCCGCCCGGCCGCAATCAAGACCGCGCTCGATGCGATGGATTGAGGCGGCGTTTCCGGCGGGTCGGTCTTTTTTCTAAAAAAGCAGGACAACTCCCTTCCCCCACTCCTCGCCCCTGTTTTCTCAAATTTTTCAACCGGCGCGTTCGTAATGATGTTCACGCCGCGTTTTTTGAGGCTCATGGCGATGGTTTGGCTTATCTCCCGGTCCATGTTGGCTAGAACGCGAGGCAACGCTTCAATGACGGCGACCTCTCCGCCAAGATTGCTGTAAATGCCGGCGAATTCCATGCCGATAACCCCGCCGCCAATGATAGTCAGCTTGGGAAAACATTTTTCAAGCAGCGGACCGTTGTCGCCGAGTAGATCATCGCTCGTAAAAACGCCGTCAAGCTCGCAGCCCGCAACAGGGATAAGCGCCGGTTTTGTTCCCGTAGCAATGAGGACGCGCTTCGCGCGGACGATTTTACGCGTCCCGTCAGCACCGGCGATTGAAACCGTTTTGTCTTCAGCACCGGCGTTCTCAATACGCGCGATTCCCCGCTCAAGCGTTATACCACATTTCTCGATAAACGCGATCTGATTCGCGCGGATAGCGTCGACGGCTTCCAATTTACGCCGCTGAACTTCCGTGGAATCAAACGAGACGGCGGATGCCGCCGCGTCATGAACGCCGAATAGCGCGGCTTCAGCCGCTTTGAGGCGGAGTGAAGAATAGTACAGCAACGCCTTTGTCGGAATGCAACCGCGATTCAAACAGACGCCGCCTACCATATTCTTCTCAACAAGGCAGACCGAGAGCCCGGCTTTCCGCGCTCTAATTGAAGCCGCATATCCCGCAGGACCGGAACCAATAACAAGAAAATCGAATTCCATTGACTGTCTCCTATCTGTCTCCAAAAATCAAAGCGGCAACATCATCGCAACAGGCAAGCCGCGCGGGATTGCCCGCAAAACACGCCGTGAGTACTTCAAGCACCGCGGTACGGGTAAAATTCGTTCCTTTGAGACTCGGCGCAAGATCAAGGATGAACGTCTCATCCATAGCGTCCGAGAAAACGGCCGCTTCCGTGATGACGTTGCGCTCAACATTAAGCGCGACTTCGACGCCGCCCCAGGGAAATCGTCCGGAAGACGCGCAGGTAAACGGCGGATTCTTGCCGTATTTCCACGCGGGATCGGCGAATTGTTTTTCCAGCCGCAACAGGC
Source organism: Treponema sp. (assembly GCA_031283905.1). GTDB lineage: Bacteria > Spirochaetota > Spirochaetia > Treponematales > Breznakiellaceae > JAIRKH01. The sequence continues at coordinate 2,597 of JAITAW010000188.1, forward strand.
GTTCCAAGAACGCGGCGCGATTTGGCGAACGCGGCGTATGCGCCGGCTGCGTATTTGTTGCGCCGAAAAACTCATCCGCGACTGAATCAAAGGTCAGACGCTTGCTCCGCCGCCCATACACCGCGTCAAACGCCTCAACAAGCGCCGCCCTCAGCATTGGAATGGTCAGGTCCGGAGCGCATTCGGTCAGGTTGATGACGCGCTGTCTAACGGAGCCAACGCTCTTCGCCTTGATCTTATCCTGTGAAACGGAAAGGTATTTTGAAGCGGCGTCCATATCGGCGTTCACCAGCAAGGTTCCGTGATGGAAGGCGTTTTTGCCCGATTGGTAATACGCATTGCCGGAAAATTTCCGTCCGTCCGTTTCAAGATCGTTCCGTCCGTTTTTTTGCGCTTTAACGCCCACGTTTCGCACGGCCTGTAGAATCACATCGGTCTGTTTATCGAGATTGTAGTCGTCTTTTGGAACCAGAAACGTGAAGTTCAAGTTGCCCATGTCGTGAAACACCGCGCCGCCGCCGGAAAGCCGCCGCGCAAGGAAACCGCCGTCACGCTCTAAATCTTCGACGCGGCACTCTTTCCATGCGTTCTGATTCCGTCCAATAACAACGGTGCGCCGGTTCTGCCACAAATACAGCGCCGCCATGTC
>JAITAW010000191.1 GCA_031283905.1 Treponema sp.
TCGTTCTAGCCGTATCGTAAAAAGGTTTGATAAAAGCGGCATAAACATCAAAAAAGTACCGGTACATGGCGTTGAGCAAGTCGTCTTTATTCCTAAAATGGCGATACAAGGCGGGCTTACTAACGTTAAGAGCCTGAGCAATAGCAGTGAGACTGGTAGATTGGTAAAATTGCCGCCCCCATACGTCAAAGGCGGTCGTGATAATGTCTTCCCGTGTCATAGATAGTTAACGAACAGTCGTTAACATAAAAAATAATAATCATTTACCACAAAGGCAACAAAATTTTGAAAAATTTTTTGAAAATTTTATTCCCACAAAGAGCCATACCCACGTATCCGTCACGAGAACTTCAGGAGATTAGTAGTATGCAAAAATAGGGGTAGACCCGCCTACAGTTACATAGTTTCCGACCTCACTCTCAGAGGGCGAAGCGATTCACTAACGCTTACATTCAACACTGTCTATGGCTACCTGTGTCATTTTATCACAGATTTCATTGTAGGTGTTCCCCGCATGTCCCTTCACCCATTCCCACTGTATGGGAAGAGAGCTTACCGATGCGGCGAGTGCGTCTAATTTTTGCCATAGATCTTGGTTTTTTACAGGCTTCTTTTCTGAATTACGCCAGCCGTTCTTTTTCCACAGAAATATCCACTCACTGATGCCCTTTTGAACATATTGAGAATCCGTGTACACCGAAATCTCATGTGAACGTCTGCTTAACGTAGGCAGTAGTTCCCGCATAGCTTCCATGGCGTTTGTTACCGCGGACAATTCCATACGGTTATTAGTGGTGAACACATCCGCACCCCATTTCTCGGCGAGAATTCTTTTATTACCCACGATTACATACGCCCAACCGCCTGGTCCGGGGTTACCATGGCAACCGCCATCTGTATAAATTGCTATTTTCATAATTACCGTAATTATGCTATGGAATTGTATGCGCTGTCAAGTGTAAAAGTCGCAATATATAAAGTTTCAAAAAAAATTCCTCTATAGACACAGGCGCATGTATTTTGAGATGATAAAAATGTTATCCTTACTATGGGGAAGGATTATGAGCAAACCAACGACTATTTCAAGAACAATGCTGTTGTTTTTGTGCAGCGTCTTGCTTTTTAGCGCATGTCTAAAAAAGCATATCCAAAATCGCCAAAGAGGAAGCGCTATGCCTTCTGGCTCTGATCGCTCGGCGAGGAAGTCAGTATTACGGAACTTGATGTGCAGGTTTTTGTCGGTCCACAGGACTTTCGCGGCTCCCGTCGCCCCCTGTCAAGCCGTAAGGTGCTGATTCACGGGTGTTTCCGGTACGCTATTCCAGAGCGCGTCAGTACCGTCAAGTTTCGGCATACCGTAATGGACTTCGGCTTGTTTTGTAGCGCTTTTTGAGCCGCTCTTCAGATTTTGCGCTATGAGCGCGTCAGGGTTAAGAGTGCCGAAGAATGCGGGTTTCGGCTGAAATTCTGCGTCAAACATGATCGGAGATCGTTCCGAACGCCAACTTGAGTCGTCATTCAGCCTCCGCAAATCCGCAGGAACAGGATTCTGTTGAAATCTTTATTGATGAAAACAACGGCAAGACCGATGCGTTTGAGAAAGGCGATGGTCAATACAGGGTGAATTTCGACAATGAAGCGAGCTTTAACCCTGCTTCAGCAAAGAGCGGCTTTAAATCAGCGGCCGTTGTCTCAGGCGCCGCGTATACCGTGGTGATGCGGATACCCTTTAGGGCTGTTAAACCGGTGGACGGAACGATTGTCGGTTTTGACGTTCAGATAAACGGCGCGTCTCCTCAAGGCATGCGCCAAAGCATCTCCATATGGAATGATCTGTCCGGCAACTCCGCCACAGACACTTCGGGCTACGGGACGTTGAAGCTGGTGAAATAATGACCCGCCCACCCGTTTGGGTGGGGAGGCACGCCCGCGCTTGCCAATGCAAAGCCCGCTTGTTGTCAGTCAGCCGGCTGTCGTTCAAACACCGTTTCTCCGCCGATCATCGTCCACAAAACATGGGCGGCGGGGATTTCATCCGGCGGTATGGTAAAAATATCCCTATCAAGGAGTACCATATCCGCCTCATAGCCGGCTTGTATGCGCCCCAGACGGTTTTCGTCAAAGTGGGCGTACGCGCCGGCTGTGGTGTAGTTGTCCACAGCCGTGTACACATCAACGCATTCTTCGGGGTAAGAGCCGTTTTTTGGGTACCGTTTGGACAGGTCTTTGCGGGTAACCGCGCAGGCGATGCCGAGCAGGGGATTGAGCGGCTCAACCGGCGCATCGGTACCGTAGGCCGCGCGGATGCCAAGCCTTTCCATGCTTCCCCATGCGTATGAGGTGGACGCAAGCGCCGCTCCCACTCTGCTTTCCACAATATACAGATCGCTTGATAGAAAAATAGGCTGTACAAGCGCCGCTATGTTGCTTTTTGCCATACGGGATAGCAGCGTCTTGTCGGTGATCTGACAATGCACGATTCCGTGCCGAAGCGAATTGCGCGGGTCTCCGAGCGCCTCAAAATCCTTGATCACTTCTTCAACAGCCGCATCGCCTATGGCATGTACGATAACCTGCATACCGTTTTTGTGGGCTTTTTCAATGAGTCCGCGCAACAGCGCCCAATCTATTTCCGGTACGCCTTTTGTATGCGGATCGTCATGGTAGGAGCGCCGCATACACGCGGTCCGCGCGCCGAGGGAGCCGTCCGCAAACAGTTTGAGCGCGCCTATCTTGAGATAGGACTCCTCCAGTACGGCGCCGGTAACATGCCCGTTTTGTATATAATCGTCAAGATACTTCGGATCATCAGCCACGCCGTTTTGAAGCGTTATACGCAGATTGGGTTTTTGCTCGCGGTAGATCGAATGGTACGCCGCGGCAACACGCGGGAAGGTGTGCGCTTGAATAATGTCGCAGCTTCCAACCGCCGTTATGCCGTTCTCAAGAGCGCGTTGCATGGCATATGCAAGATTATCGCGTAAAAGTTCGTCCGTTGCGGCAGGAAGCATCTCCCGTGCCTGCGCAAGGCACGGTCCTCTCAATATACCGTTAGGTTCGCCGTTTTCGTCAAGCTCCGCTCCTTCAGAAAAAATCGTGGCGGCGCCGCTTAAAAGACCGAGCAGTTCAAGCATCTTGCTGTTGCAAAAGCCGATGTGTCCGCACACACGAGTTATGAAAAGCGGCTGTTCGGTAGTGATTTTATCCAAATCGCGGCGCGTTGGAAAACGTTTTTCCTTGATGAAGTTTTCCTGATTCAAGCCGTCTCCCCTGATAATTCCGGCGGGAGGTTTTTTGCGCGTAATCTCGGCCCGCGCATAGGCGATGCACTCTTCCAGGGAAGAAAGTCCTGAAAAGTTGATGACATGCGCCATGAGGCCTACGCCGATGAGGTGGAGATGGCTGTCGTAGAAACCGGGCAACAGGAGGCGGCCGCGGGCGTTTATGCGGACCGCGTCCGAAGGAGCGCCCGCCAGTATATCGCTGTCCGCGCCTACGCCT
>JAITAW010000069.1 GCA_031283905.1 Treponema sp.
GCCTTGTTCTTTGAGCTTGTCCGCTATGCGCTGATCCGAAAGGCGCTCCTTGTCGTTGATGATGATTTCCCTGATTTTCGCCTTTACGCTCTCCTTGGAAAACGGCGAGGCCTCCGCGCCATAGCGGTTTATGGCATTGGTAAAGAAGTACTTTATGCCGAAAACGCCCCATTCGGTCTGCATGTACTTTCCGTTTGCTATGCGGGACACGGTGGATTCGTGGATGTCAAGCTCAGCGGCTATGGTTTGCTGGGTCAGGGGCGCGAGGTTGCCAGGTCCCTTCTCGAAAAACCGCCGCTGATAGTTGACGATTGCCCTTGAAACGTTCAGTAGCGTCCGATTCCGCTCATTGACGGCGTTGATAAACCACCGGGCTTCCCTGACGCTTTCCTTTGCAAAATGCCGCGCCTTTTTGTCTGATTTTTCTTCAGCCAGTTTCTTAAAGAAATGATTGACGCCAAGCGCCGGAATTTCCTCGTCATTAAGGATGATGATAAATTCCCCTTCTTTTTTGACGACTTTTATATCGGGGACGACAAAACGGGCGCTCTTTGATGAAAAAAGGCGTCCGGGAAAAGGGTTTAATTCCTTGATGCATACGAAAAACGAGCGGACTTCGTCTTCCGTGCGGTTTATTTTCTTCGCTACAGCGGCGAATTTCCCTTTTTGCAGCAGATCAAGGTAATCAAGCGCTTCTTCCGCGCCTTCCGGCGCGTCAGGCAGAAGCCGTATTTGCGTATGCAGAGATTCTTGATAGTTTGCGGTGCAGACGCCCGCAGGATCAAACGATTGGACAATATGCAGGGCGTTTTGAATACGGTCGTTTTCTTCGCCTTTGAGCAATTCGTCTACGCTCACCACATGGAAGCCGTTTTCGTCAAGGTTCTGGATGAGCGTTTCGCACAGGGAACGGGTCTTTTTGTCCAGCGGCTCAACCCGCAATTGCTCAAGGAGATGCTCTTGCAGGCTTTCCGGTCTGGTAAGCGCGCTTTCAATAAATTTGAACTGGCGGTCAGACGCTTCTTCGCCATTCCCGTAGATAAAACCGGGATCGGAAGTCGCCTCAAAGTATGCGTCTTCCTCCCGCGCCGGCGGCGCGTCTTCAAAGGAAATGCCGGGCGGCTCCTCCTGAACCTCAAGGGCCGGATTCCGTTCGAGCTCTTCCGCTATTCTTTCCCTCAGATCAATCGCCGGAACTTCCATAAGGCTAATCGCCGTAACAAGCTGTGTGGTAAGCCGTAAATCTTGCCGCTGGCTCATGGTCTGGGCTAACACGGAAGAACCTCCTTTCCTTATAGTACAATCCTTTTGCGGCGTTTTGTCAAGAAAAAAGCGCCGGCTGTTTTAGAAAATCGTATGGAGAAGCTCTTCCACTCCATCGCGCCTTGCGCTTTTAGCGCGGAACGCAGTCTGCGGTTCTCTTTGACATTCCCAAATATCCTCTCTACCATATCCCGTTTCTTATGCATCTCTTTGCCATACGCCGTTTCTTCCTCCCCGGTATTACCGCCCTGTTAGTATCCCCCTCCGGTTCCAACCGAAACCCGTCCCCGAAATTCCCCTGATTGAAAGGACGGGAAGTTAAGGCTATGATCAAGTCATAACGCGGATGACGGGAAGGAGCGGCTTTATAAGATTGGGGAAGTCATAGACCCCGTATGTCCGAGCAATCCAACGCCCTTATTGACGCATGTAAAGTTATCGGAGACCTCGCTGATGAGACCAGTATAGGGGTTCACTGTGGTGACCGGGGAGATACGAAAACTGGCCGACACGTCCGGAAAGCAGGCCGTGAAAATAACCGACAACCTGCGCGGCGTCAAAACGCTTATCGACACGTCCAAAGAATCTTCCGTCTATGCGCGGGAGCAGTTTGACCGAATGGCGGCATTTGTCGACATGGTATCGTAAACAACCGGAACAAAAAACGTAAAAAAAAAGAGCGCGGCGTGTAACATTTATGCTCCTATACTGTTTATTATAGTACATTCCTCCTATAAGACATATGTAATACCGTTGCCATTCTCCTCCTTTTGGCAACGGTATTTTTTTGCGCTATTGCCTTTTTAGTGAAAAAAGGTATTATATACGCATCGCCCAAATGAACGAAAACAGAACAAGGCTCATCATCTTCATATGTGTTGGCGCTTTGCATGCATTCCTCATCTTTTTCATAGTGTTTGAGGCGCATACGGCGATCTCGCATGAAAATTCCGCGCCAAGAGTGATGAAACTCGCGGATATTCGGGAAGACGCGCCTCCTCTTCCGCCGCCGCCCAAAGCGCTCCCTCCGCAGGCTCCGCGGCAAAACGCCGTGCCTGCGGTTGCGGAACATATGATCGCGGCTGATGAACCGCCCGTAGATCTGGCGATAGGCGATCCTGAATCCTCAGTGTACGATACTGAACCCGTGGACATTGAGCCTGCCATAGAGTTCCTTCCTCAACATAAAATATCAACGCCGCCCACGTTGTCCGAGGATCAGATACGCAAAAATATGGAGTATCCTGCCATTGCCCTGCGTTCTAGCATTGAAGGCACCGTGATTCTGGAGCTTTTCATCGACAATAAGGGAGAAATCAGGCGGATCAATGTATTGAAGGAAGACCCCCCTGATCGCGGATTCGCCGAAGCCGCGGTGAACGCATTCAGAGACATAACGGCTGTTCCGGCAGAATCGAACGGCATCGCGGTCGCGGTGCGCTACCGGTATCCAGTACGGTTTAAGATTTAGAGGTGATCCGGTTTCAATACGCCGGACTTTAGTCCGGCCACAGATTGGCCATAGCTTGTTCCCGGCTGTTTGTCCCATTTCTCAACTTCCGCAATATTTTCTCCAGACACTGCCGTACGCTCCCTTCTCCAAACCGGCGGCATGTCAAAATAGGAAGCCGAAAACTCACTCAGTCAACCCTGCGCCCTCTTTACTTCCGCTATACACCAATTTCCCTTGTACAACACAAGCCGAAGCTCATCTATACGGGCTTGGACGGACGGCATAAGCGCGGTTTGCGGCTGCGCTTCTGTATCGCCATGATCGGTTGCCCATAAGTTGTAGCGTACTCTGAAGGAAACCTCACCATCGCTTTCGTCCTGATCTTCCGGCGTTGCCTGTAAATCCGTTACGCCGAACACAAAGTATTCCCCGATGACAGGCTGTCCGCCGGAATCAAGCCAATCCTGCGCCTTGATAATCGAAGACTGCCTTTGTACCGCATTTATCTGATACGCTTGCCTGACTCTATCAAGCGCATACAGGCGCACGGCGACATCTATATCGGCTTTTCCGGCTTTTTTCAGCACGGCATTCTGCATAAACTCGTGATCTAAAGCGGTAAACGCCGTATAGTAGGCCTGAACCACTTCCGCAGGGGTCATGCCTTCCGTGTTGGGCGCATTTGAGCGGTCATAAACAACGCTTCCTATAAGCAAGCCCCCGATGACAACCGCGATAGTTACGCCCAACACAATAGCGCTGTTTTTGGTTAAAAAGCGTCTGGTTTTTACCGAAAAACTATGACTTTTGATAAAATAGTTCTTTTCTCTCTCTACCTTTTCCGCTTCTTCAGGCGTAAGCGCATGAAAAAAAGAGTCGAATCGCTTCATCTTGTTTGAAGTATCATTTTCCTCAAGAAACTGCCGCCATTTTTCAAGAGTAGGATGGTCCGTATGACTCTTTGAAAACGCTCTTTTTATCAGAGCGTCGAATTGCCGGTCAACGCCGGGCTTGGCGAAACGGGGAGGAAAAAACACTCCCTCGCGCATATCCTGACGGATCGTTATAATGTCCTTAGCCTGAAACGCATCCGCATCGCAGAAAATACGGTACGCCATGCAGGCAAGTGTCCATGCGTCCGCCGCTTTTCCTTCTAAATCCGGATGAACGAAGCGTTCTTTTTTTTCAAGAACCGCGTTTTCCGCTTCAAAACACCGCTCCGCTAAAAGCGCGGGAGGGAAAAAAAGGGTTCCTTTTTCGTCAATAAACGTTCCGCCCGGCGCAAGCGAAACACTAGGCGAGGCCGGGTCGTCTCTTATCATGGCGCGAGCTTTTATCCAGCGCCTTAGCGCGTCAAGCGCGACATCTTTGTGGTTGTCATCAGCAAGCAATTCGTCAAAAGCTCTGGACGCCGCGCCATCAGTAAAATCCGCGCCCCAAACAACCATGCTTTCGTTTTGTTTGACAATGCTCTCGCATTTCCATGTTTCGATCTTTTCAGCGCCGTTACCGATATTCCTGACAACAATTCCTCGCTGCATCAACAACCGGGAAAGCCCGGCGCGCGCAAAATCTTGTTCATTGAGTCCGGTGTCAAAGCAGATAGCCCGGCTTCCGTTGATTTCAGAGTGAAATATGGTATTCGACATGCTTTTAATGTAGCGTACCGCGCCGAACGTGTCAATATTAAACTACGCCGTCCGGCGCAATGGTTAAGATGCCGCGCCAAACCGCAAGTTCGCGTTTGCGGCGAGCAGAGTCATCAAGACAGCGCATATAGCGTTCGAAGGAAATGCTATCGGTTTTCAAAGTTTGGAATTAGGCCCGGCCCATAACCGGCGGAAGAGAACGCGCCGCAGCGCGCCCTCCCTCATTCAACCTTGAACCGCGCCACCTCTCCGATGAGCAGCTCTGTCTGTTTTTTGTTCTCCACGCTTATATCGTTCACCTGGTTC
>JAITAW010000263.1 GCA_031283905.1 Treponema sp.
GGAGATCATTAAGAAAAGCTCTTATATAAACGTATACGTTTACATGTAAGAGAATTGCCGCCGCATAATCGGCACTCCGCCTGATATAGGAGCGCAATTCTCTTTAGCGCATAGCGCGGCAAATATCAAGGTTCCGCGTTATTTTAGTCAAAAAGCGATTGCGCCCTTTGTTGCGCCGCGTCCCGGGTCCGGATAGGCCCTCCTGTTGATCTTTCTCTGTATACATGCTAGAGTACGCGCCGATGTTTCTAAAGAGTCTGGACATATTCGGCTTTAAATCGTTTGCCGAGCGTACGCATATTGAATTTGCCGATGGAATTACCGCGCTGTTAGGGCCTAACGGGTGCGGCAAATCCAATGTAGTCGACGCCATTAAGTGGTTGTTGGGCGAGCAGAAATCAACCGCGATGCGGGCCGAAAAGATGGAAGACGTCATCTTCAATGGCACGGATAGCCGCAAACCGCTCAATGTGGCGGAAGTATCCCTTATTCTTGCCAATGACGCAAAACTCCTCCCCCTCGACATGCCCGAAGTGCAAATACGGCGCAGGCTTTTCCGCTCCGGCGAGAGCGAATACTATATCAACGCAAATCCGGTTAAACTGAAAGAAGTGCGGGAGCTGTTCTGGGACACGGGCGTTGGAAAAGCGGCTTATTCGGTCATGGAACAGGGCAAAATCGATCAGGTGCTTTCTTCCAAGCCGGACGAGCGCCGCTATTTATTTGAAGAAGCGGCGGGCATCACCAAATTTAAGGTGAAAAGCAGAGAAGCCGCGCTTAAGCTGGCGAGAACCGAAGAAAATATGCGCCAGGTTGAAGGTATTCTCGGCGAAGTGAAGCGCAGTTATGACGCGCTCAAGGCGCAGGCTGATAAAACGCTCAAATACCGGGCGTTAAAGGATGACGTGTTCAATGTTGAGCTCGACATTCAGTTGTTGCGCCTGAAACGCTTTCGGGACGAACGGGACGAATGTGACAAGGCGCTGCGCAAACGTACCGAGGAACGGGACGCGCTCAAGGCGGAGCTTGACGCTGTAAACAAGGCGCTTGAAGAGAATATGGACAAGGTTAATGAGTTGGAATCCCGTCTTGTCGAGTATCAGAAGACTATCTATGCGCTTGCCGTTGAAAAGAACGCTAAAGAAAAGGAGGCCAAGCTCCTCATTGAGCAGCGCGATGAAAGCAAGACAAAGATAGCCCAAAACGAAGCGCGCGAGCGCCACATATCCGTCAAGATTGACGAGTTGGCCGATGACGCGGATGAACAGGATGTTATTGTCCGTGACTTGCGGCGTAAAGCGGTTGATATTGAAGATAATATCCGCTCGTTTGAGGAAAATATAGGGCTTGCTTCTTCCCGTATCCGTGAAAATGAAGGCGCGGCCAAACGCGCTGAAGAAGAAATACGGGGCTTTGAACAAACCCAGGCCGTCTATGAAAAAGACCTTGAAAAAATCACGGATGATATTGTCGCGGCTCTGGACGCGGGGCTTAAAGACGCGGGCTATTCCGCAGCCGGACGCAGGGAAATCGAAGCGGCTTTAAAAGAACTGTTCGCCCGCATAGAGACGTCTCTTGCCGGACGGGAAGCTATTGTCCTTGACCTTGCGGACAGTGCCGAACGCTCGGAAGCGGGCGGCGCTCTCCCGTGTCCGGAAGAAATCAACCGGCTTGCCAAGGGCATAGCTACGGCGCTTTCCGAAACCAAGGTGAATATCACCAAGGCGAAAGACCTTTTTGACAGGTACCGGCAAAGCTCTCCTTCGTTTCTGGATGATTTTCTCGCGCCGGAGGGCATCATTACAAAGAAACGTATCCTTGACAAGAGCATCCGCTCCTGCAAGGACGGCGTTGAACAATGCAGGGAAAAGATAGCGAAATTCCGCAGCGATAATGAGGATTTAAGCGTCAAGATTGGCGAGTACCGCGCTACATTGGAAGAACTCCGCGTAAACCGCGCCCGCGTATCAACGCAGGCGAACGCCGCCGAGGAAAAGGCGCGTCTTATACGCCGGGAACTCGCCGGACAGGAAAACCAGCGCAAAACCGTGCGGGATGAGCTTTTTCTTGACCGCAAGCGTTTTGACGAAATCGGAGAGCGGATAACCGATACGGAACAGGAACTCGCGGAGATTGAACGCAAAGGCGTTACGCTCACCGCGGAACAGGAGCGGCTTGAAGCGGACATCAAGAAACGCAATGACGAGCTTTTCGGCGCAAGGGACGCCATCAACAAACGCTCCGCGCATATGCTCAAAGTACAGGCCGCTCTTCAGAAAGTCCATCTGGAACGTGTGCAATCCGAAACTGAAATAAAAAACGTCCAGGATAACTTCCGCGAGACCCATTCCCGCGACCTCATGGAATTCGAGGGGCGCATCGCTTCTATCACCGCGACTCCAGCGGAACTGCGGGAAAAGCTCACAACCGCGCGTACCGATCTTAAAAATTTGGGCGCGGTGAACCTTATGGCGGTTGAAGAATTTGCGGAAACAAAAGAACGGTTCGAATTCCTGTCGAACCAGCTTGCGGATCTTGTCAAAGCTCGTGACGATCTTGAAAACATAGCGGCGGAAATCCGCGTAGAGTCTTCCGCCCTGTTCATCGCCGCTTACAACAAAATCAAGAAAAACTTCCACAATATGTTCCGCCGTCTTTTTGGCGGGGGCAGGGCGGAACTTCGGCTTGTTGACGCAAACCATGTGCTTGAGTCCGGCATCGAAATTTTCGCCCAGCCGCCCGGCAAGAAGCTCGAAAACATCAGCCTCTTGTCCGGCGGTGAAAAATCCATGACTGCGGTTGCCTTGCTGTTCGCCACCTATATGGTTAAACCAAGCCCTTTTTGCCTGCTTGACGAGATTGACGCGGCGCTTGACGAAGCGAATGTGAACCGGTTTGTTCAGGTGCTGCGTGAATTCGGCAGCGCGAGCCAGTTCATCGTCATCACCCACAACAAAAAAACCATGATCGGCGCAGGCACCCTTATCGGCGTCAGCATGGAAGAATCCGGCGTTACCAAGGTTATTTCCGTACGCCTTGAAAACCGCGATAATGACGGGAGCATACCGCTTGAATCTATTGAAGAAGAAGACATTGAAATTGAGGAAGGCAGAGAACTCCCCCACGGCATAGACGACCCCGCTCTGGTAAGCGAGGCGGAACTGCGCCCCATCAGGCACGGTTTGGCGCGAGAACGGGATGCGCGGGAGCGTTCGCAAACAGACCGCTTGTAAGCTCCGTCCTCATCTACTATACTTGCTTCATGTCTCTTACAATGGAAGAACTTTTCACTGAAGCGCGGCAAGCCGCGTTCGCGGCCTATGCGCCCTATTCCAAATTTCGCGTTGGTGCGGCGCTCCTTTCCGTAGACGGGCGGGTATTCACCGGTTGCAACGTAGAAAACCGCTCTTTCGGGCTTACAATTTGCGCGGAACGCAATGCTGTGACGCATGCCGTGTCCAAAGGTTGCCGCTCTTTCTCCGCCATAGCCATAGCCGCGCCGGACTCCCCGGTTCCCGTCCCGCCCTGCGGGGCATGTCGTCAAGTGTTGAGTGAGTTCATGCCTCCAGACGCCCGC
>JAITAW010000009.1 GCA_031283905.1 Treponema sp.
TATGACATAGACGCCCATAATCACGAAACAAAAATGTCGCAGTACCGCAAATTTCTTGAAAAAGAAAAAATGAGGGGAATTTGAAAAAGCCTGCTTACATTTATCATAGACGCCCAACGCCCCCGCCGCTTGCGAGGCTCGTTCTGCAAGGAAGTTTATCATCAAGTGGTCTACTGCTTCGCGACAAACCACTCTGCGAATAAAAACACGCCGTTATTTAGACTCAGGTCTTATTCCAAGTATATCGCGGCCTCGAGGCAACGCATCGGGCATCATATCTTCGATGAGTTCGATAAAATTCATCCCGGAAAACCGCAAAGCGCGGTTTACCAAGAGCGGAATCGGGCTGTTCGGCTCATAATTCTGAAAGTATTCCGCGCCTTTCTTTAACATCAACAGGGCCTGCGATCTTGAAGTTATCTGGTACGAAAGCAACGCAAGCTGCTGGTCTTGAGGCGTGACTTCCAGCTTACCGGTCGTTTCCTGTGAATTTCCGGTTTCTACCGCCAGTTTTTCGGTTTCCGCCGAAGAAGCCTCCTTGCAGGACTCGTAAAATTTAATTATCTGGTCAATTTCACGATTCAGGTCGGACATATCCAGTATGCTTCCACTGCCCATCTTTGCGTTCATTTCATCACAAAGAGCGAGTATCAGGCTCTTCACTTCCTTTGCCAAAGCGTATTGCGCGTCTATTTCCTCGATCGGCACACCTGTGAATTCGGCGTGAAACAGTTTTTGGTTAAAGTCCATACCGTCCACAAGCTCAATTACATTCAGTGAAATAAGCAAATCCCTCAGAGTGTAACGCAGGGACGGAACAAGGCGCGTCTCCCTAAACTGCGGGATACACATCACTGGGTCGTTTACGGAGCCTGAAGGCGGGGAAAGCATGGAGATTATATTCAGGCGTTCCAGCGGATCATTGTTGTCTTCCGGGTCAAGACGTGGATAAAAAGAATCCCAAAGTTCTTTTACAAGGTATATCAGGATTTTCAGTCCCACCGCAAGCCCGGCAAGTCCCTCCATTATCGCCTCCGCTAGGGCAAAGTATACCGCGACCCGCAAATCGCGTGTCCTGCCCCACAGGTCAAGGCAATGTTTACACAATTTTTTCCAGTCCGGCCCACGCCCTTCAATTTTTGAATCGCCCATAAAACTGTCCGGCACGGCAACAGACAAAGAATCCATTTCAACGTACAGCGGATCATATTCAAGATTTTCTCCCGAAGGGTTCTCCTGTGAAACAGGTTTCGTCAATTCTTTTACATCAATCATAAAACTATCCTCCTAAACGATGGACAATCAAATTTATCCCCGCCGCGATGAGCCATTCTCATCTCTCCGCCATATGCCATACCAATGCCGCCTGTTTTATAGAGCGCGTTAATTTTCAAACCGCCTTTGGTCACCGCCATAAGCCGCGCAAGTTTCTAGGACAGTGTATTGATTTTAGGATAGTCGGTCAACTCGTCGCAGAGCCTCACTGAACATGTTAGGGAAAAGAGACCATGCCTCACATTGAAAATATTATAAAGGTCATTGTAAAGAAACGGACAGGAGTACGAGAAGGCCGTCTTTTTTAGAGATCGATATCGAATTATACGTCTTTCAAGAGTTTTCTTGAAACCGAAAAAACGCGCGAAGACTGGCATGGAGAGACGCGGAAGGTGTTTGTGATTTTTCTACGTGAAAACCCCGTTGAGCGTAATAATGGCGTCTTTCCGTCTAAATACGGGCATATTAGAAACGTTGATATCTCCGAAAGATTACCAATGTCGGCGGGGAAGAGACTTCCTCTCGTGGTTTGAGATGTTACGCTTTTGCCCTAAAAGTCATCCGCAACGTCCTCAGCAGAGACCACTCGCCAAAGGCAAATTAGGTATCGAGCGGTGTTGCCTCCGCCGCCATATCACACACTCTACAATCATCGGAAAAAAGCCTCCGCGTCTTTGTTGTAATATTCGGTACGTTTTCCGTAAGTGTCATACTGACCGTCTTAGCCGTATAGCGTGGATTTCCCGGAAATATCGGTGGGGGGATTCCATAACTGCCCGGTCATTCAGAAAACGAGAGTCATTCATATAGTCCTTAACCGTTTCCATCTGTTATTATTCTTGCCAATCGTTTTTCATTCGTTTGCGGGCTACCGGACACCGGCGAACCGCCATGACGCCGCCTACTTCACAATCCCGTGTCTTCTCTGAATTTCAAAAGCGCCGCAGTCTAGGACGTCAACCGTGCCGAGTCTGTAGCGTCCGCAGGGCTACGGCACAGGCGCAATTCTTTTTGAATTCGCTGTCTGATGGCATGAAAGGGGTTGGCTTTGCCAGTTCCGTTGCGTATAGCTCAGCGAATTCGTCCGGGTAGCGTTCCCGCAGGCGGTCAAGTTCTTTGTCCTGCCAGTTGTCCGCCAGTCCCGCAGATTCCGGCAACGCCAGAGCTGTTTTTCCGCGCTTGCACTTACGCGGTGTAACCGTCCGCGTCACCTTCTTGCAGTCTACACGATAGCCCGTTACCTTACGGCCGCGCTTGACGCTTTTCCCGTTCAGTTCAATCCCTAGACCGGCTCCGTTTATTTCTTCAATCGGTTTATCTAATACTTTTTGTTTCAGATTATCGGTTCTTTTGTATTCGTTTTTATCAACCCCCATAATAAAGCGGAAATCGTCTATAGTTTCGCCAAAATACCATATGTCTTTTTTGTTGCCGTTCTTCCCTTTTTCGCTCTCCCAGCTTTTTGCGATTTCAAACAGCCGGATCGCAAAACGGCTTTGCAGTTTCCCTATGTCTTTCAATGAAATTTTCGAATATATCTTTTTGAATTCAACTAGAAAATTTGCTAGTTCCGTATTAAATCGCATTGTGCATATATGGGTTTTTATATTGAAATCGGCAAAGTCAAACCATGTGAATTTCTGCCATGACCGCTTTTTCTTGCCCTGCTTTGTGATTACGGGTATATCAACTTTAATAACTCCGCCTAAACATTCTTCAACAGCCGCCTCAAATATTTTATACTGTTCCGCGCCGTGTCCGAAATCGACCGCGCGGCAAAAATCTATAAAGCTAAATTTGACTTCCCGGACGGAAAAATCAACTGGTAAAAGGGAGAGAGCCATCGCCGTTAGCTTCTGCGCGGTCGCTGAAAAATTATGGGCCGAGCGGATTATCGCCAGATGTTTTAGCTCATACTCTGGCGTTATACCTAGCGTTCCTGGCGTATTGACCGGTGCTGATATACTGTCTGTCGTATTCATTCTTTTCTCCTTGTATCTGTTTATATGCTCTTTCGGTATTTTGATCTTTTAAAATTTTATGGTACTTATAATACTACTAATACTTATAATACTGTCGCCTGTGTATAACTCTGTAATTCTTTATTTAATATGCACTTATAGAGATAAACTACGCCGAAACCCCTCCCAAACTACGCCGAAACCCCTACCAAACTACGCCGAAACCCCTACCAAACTACGCCGAAACCCCTACCAAACTACGCCGAAACCCCTACTCCCTGATCTCG
>JAITAW010000017.1 GCA_031283905.1 Treponema sp.
AAAAACAGGAGACGGGCATTCTGCGTATGGCAACGTGGAATGTACAGGCTCTCTTTGACGGAACCGAAGACGGGCATGAATACAATGAGTACGTTGACAACGCGGGCTGGACACGGGAAAAATACCTTGCCCGGTTGAACAATATTGCCCATGCCCTTGATTCTTTGGAAAAACCGCCCGATATTCTTATGCTGGCAGAGGTGGAAAACGCTCAAATCCTTGAAGACCTTGCCGGCGATTATCTCAAAGCGTATAAGTATGGCCAGACCTTTTTTGGTAACAACGACGGCGCGGCGCTTGGAATAGGGGTGTTGAGCAGATTCCCGTTTACGCAAACAAAGGTTCATTCGCTTTCAAATCAAGGGATGGTTATACCGCGTCCGGTATTGGAGGTGTGGGTTGCGGTTGAAGAAAAACCATTGGCTCTGTTTTTGTGCCATTGGAAGTCGAAGCTGGGCGGAGAGGAGGAAACCGAGGAGTTGCGGAGATCTGCGGCGCGCATCATCGCGCGGCGGACGGCCGATCTCCGGCTGGAAACCTCGGGCGTACCGGTTGTTGTAATGGGCGATCTGAATGAAAATTACGATGAATTTTACCGGCGCGGCGCCAACGCTGTTACCGCGTTGCTTCCAGACGATTCTGGAGCCGCCGCGTTGGTTTCAGAGCGCGTTAAAAACGGCGCTTCCGGCGCGCTCTGTACGGATTTTCTTGTAATAAGCGGGGAGAAACCGCCGGCGGTACGGCGGTTTTCAGAAAGCGATGGCTGGATGTCTCCGGCGGTTTTTTACTCGCCGTGGTCATCCGAATTATCCGATGGATCATATTATTACCAAGGCGTATGGGAAACGATAGATCATTTTCTTTTGAACGCCTCATTATTTGACGGCGCGGAGTGGGATTTTGACTCGTGTACGGTGATAACCGTTGAGCCGTTCATCAATGCGTACGGCTATCCGGCATCGTATAATCCGAAAACAGGAAACGGGTTGAGCGATCATGTACCGTTGCTTTTGACATTACGGCTATTGTCTTGAACATCGCCCTTAAAAGAGGTATCTTTTATATATGTCCGCTAGTTTATCGCCTTACCGACTTGGCAAGGCGCGTTCGCTGTACAATATATTCAATGTTTTCAATGCTTTTTCCTATACGCTTCTCGCGGGTAGTTTGATCACTATTATGGCGATGAGGATGGACGCTTCTTCCACGGTTATCGGCGTTATCAGTTCTTTCGTCTATGTGTCTTACTTTTTTCTTCCGGTTGGCAAGATGCTCGCGAGGCTGTTGTCGATTATAAAGGTGTATTGCTGGACGTGGATTCTGCGTTCCCTGGCAATGACACCTCTTATAGCCGCCCCGTTTGTGTTTCAGGCCGGTCATAAGGACCTTGCGCTTGGGCTTACGGTGCTGGGTACGTTTTGTTTTCACCTTAACCGGGGCGCCGGCATGATAGGCAATAATCCGGTGCTTGACACGCTGGCTTCCGGGCCGGACAGGGGCGGTTATATGACCCTTACCCAGATAATCAACGCGGGGCTCGGCATGTTGACCAATCTTGCGGTGGCCATGATTTTGTCGTTTTGGCAGGATCCGCCGCTCGCGCTCTACGCGGTTCTCATTGTGGCCGGCATTGCCGTCGGCGTAACAAGCGGGCTTATGATCGGGAAACTGCCCGAGCCGGAAACGGATAAAAACGCCAGAAAGGTGAATTTCGGCGATATGCTCAAAGAATCGTTTTCCGGGGCCCCGTTCAGAACGTTCATGGCAATCCTTTTTATGACCGCTCTTGTTTCCGGGGTCGCGCGAATTTTCGCGGTTGTGTATTGCCGCGACGTGTTCCGCCAGAATGACAGCATGGTCGTGTTATACACGGTATTCGGGGGATTGGGGCAGCTTTCCGTTGGTTTTGCGACAAAATTCCTCGTTGACCGTATCGGCGTAAAGCCTCTTTTCATTATCTGCACGATTCTTGGGTTTGTAAGCATGTTTCCGGTCGCGCTTCTGTCGGAAAGCGTTACGGGTAACGCGGTTGGGGCAATTGTTTTCCTGATACTCTTGCTTTTTATGCTCAATTTCAGCTTTCTTGGCGCGGAAGGCATTGCCCAAACGTATTTTTTGGGGCTTATTCCCGCAAGATATATGCTTGATATGGGGATCGTGTACTTCATTTGTTTTGGGATTGCTGGAGCGGGCGGCTCTTTTGTCGCGGGCCTTTTTTTGGATACGCTTACGGGGATCGGCTTTTCACGGTTTGCGGCGTTCAAATTGTTGTACCTCATTCTTATCATCGTCATTGGCGTTGCGCTGGTTCTTCAGAGAAATCTGGTGCGTCTTGGATCTCTTCCGCTCAAGAACGCCCTTGAGGTGATATTTTCCTTCCGCGATTTGCGGGCCATTACGCTGCTTGACAAACTGGGCAAGACCAATGATTCGCGGGAAGAAGAAGAGATACTGGACGCTCTGCACGACGCTCCTTCCCAGCTTGCGATTAAAGGGCTGCTGGATAAAGCGAACTCTCCCCGGCTTTCCACGCGGCTTGAAGCGCTGCGGGCAATGGAGACGCTGTCCTCTTTGAACGAGGAGGTTGAACAGGCGCTTATGCGGGAGCTGCTTAATCATCCGTACACAACGGCGTATATTTCGGCGCGTATTTTAGGCAAACATCATTTTTCACCGGCAATTCCGGTGTTGAGGGAGCTTGCGACTTCGCGGGACTACATGCTTGCGGGAGAGTCCATTATCGCGCTTGCCCGTATGGAAGATCAGGCGTTCAGGCCTCAAATTGAGAACATTATTATTAAGACGGATAATCCCCGGCTCAAGCTCATGGGCGTTGAAGCGTTTGGGATATATAAGTCACCGCATTCGCTGGCCGTGCTACTGGACCTTCTGCGTAGCGCGGACCCGCCGCAGTACCTGCGCGACGGGGTAACGCTTGCGATGGCGGATATTCTGGGACTGCGCCGGTTTTATCCGCTGCTGCTGAAATTCTTGGCGAATGAAACCCTGTCCCCGGTTTTAGCCGTTGATGAGGCTGAGGCTGCCACGGAGTGCTACCGGGCCGTACACAAGGGTCGGCATCTGAGAATGGGCGCTTCTTTGAAGAAAGAAGCGAACCTCGCGCACGGAACCGCTCAGGCAAAGGCCCTGCTGCCCGCGGTGAAGGCGTTCATACTGGAAAAAAAACCGGAGCCGCTTTCCCGCTGGATTCTGGAATTGCCTGAAACGGCGGATCCGATAGCGCAGACTATTTTTGCCGAGTCGGTTCTTGACGATGAACTTAACGTATATGAGCAGCTGCGGCTTTTGATTGTGCATTGGGCTTCGCGGGAGTTAAAAAACTGGGAATAGAGAGCGGTCTGCAAGCGGCGCATGACGTTAGACTTGAGCGATGTACTCAGGTAACGTGATGGTGACCCGCGCTCCGCCTCCGGCCCTATTTTCAAGAACGATTGTCCCGTTTGCGGCTTCTATAAAACGTTTGCTGATGGAAAGACCTATGCCGGTACCGGCGCTTTTAGTAGTATAGAACGGATCGAAGGCGCGTTTTATATCGGAGAAACCTGCTCCCCGATCAAAAACGGCGATGACAATGCGCCGCTGTCCGTTAAAGCGCGTTTTTTTTATGGCCGCGCCTATGTCTTGTTCGGGCCCGCCGGATTCAAGGGCATTTCGGACGCTGTTTTCAAGGGCCGAGCGGAAACGGCCGGGATCAATAAAAACCTCCCCGTCTTCCGCCTCGCGGATGATATTTCTATTGCACAGCCTCATTGATGTTTCGGCAAATAGATTGTAGACGCGCACCGGCGCCGGATTGCCCCGATCCTCCCTGAGATAATCGTTTACGCGGTAGATGAGCGTAGAGATGCGATCAATTTCTTCTTCAATGATTGAAAGTTCTTCTTCGCCGTTTTCACCGGCGGCGGTTTTCACTATTTTACGCAGAATGCCGGTTTGAAGACGGATTGCCAGCAGCGGATTCTTGATTTCATGGGCAAGCGTACTCGCCGCGGTTCCAAGGACAACAAGATTCTGCTGCGCTTCAATGCGCTCGCGGTATCCACGGTTCCGTAAATAAAGATGACGGATATAAAACACTAAAATAAAAAATACTATTTCACAAAAAGGGAAAATAAACGCGGTGAGTGTTTGCGTCCGCCAATACGCGGGATGAGTGATGTCAATGTATAAATAGGTCCCGGTACTATTGGAAAACAGAGGGGATTGACGGCGGCGGCGGCTGTCCTGTCCGCTTTTCTGTCTTTCCCGCCCGGGCGACGGGGGAGCGGGTGGCGGCAATAACTTTTCGATGTTGAGGATAAACGTAACCGAGCGGCCGCTTTTATTGGGGATGGTGTATCTGCCGGAACGGGTGGGGCTTTCTTTGCCCAATCCGGCTTCCTCATAGACATTCGGCGCTTTTCCCCATTGATAGGTTGCGGACAGGTTTGCGTCATATATGGCGAGACCCCGTATGCGCTCTGAAAGAATGGGCGTCGCTTCGATGGCCTCTCCGAATTCGTCGTACGTGCGCAGGCTGGTGAAGAGAGAGCTAAGGATACGCTCGTTGTCGTTATCTCTGATGAGCCGCGCTCTGTCCCGCATACTCCATAAAATGAACAAGGTCAATACGGATAGAAACAGCCATGCAAAAAGGGAAACGATGAGCGTCGTGTGTGAGGCGAGGCGGGGATTTTTTTGCCGCGCCCGCGCAACGGCGCGTGGTTTATTCGCCATCGCTCTGTTTCTCCAATAAAAATGCGTATACATCTTCATCACCCTCAAACGCTCCAAGGCTCCTGATTTTTGAGAGGGCAAGCAGAAAATCGTATTGCGCCTCAATGCATCTATTGAGGTTGGCGTGCGCCTGATTTGAGGCGTCATAGTACTCAGACAGTGATTTTTGATACAACCGGTAGAGTTCCTGTATGTATTCAAAGTGTTTTTGCGCGTACTCATAGGCGCGGCGCGAAGAAACGACCGTACCGGCCTGAAGAATAACGTCAAGGACCGCGCTCTGCATTTCTATGTAGATGGAAGATACGGCGTCAAGATACCCAAGCCGCGTTTGCTCCTGTGAAAGCCTCTGCTTGTCAATCTTGTTCTTTATCACCCAGAAATCAAGCGGGATGGACACTTTGATGGAGAGGCTGCCCGTAAAAGGGGAGGGCGCGTTTGATTTTCCGTATTGATAGTTGTAACCCAAACCGGCCGATGCACCCGCGCTGACGCTCGGAAGATAATCCTTTGTTGCAAGCTCGCTGTCTTTCTCCGCTTTTTGCATGGAAATTCCCGCCTTTGCAAGATCCGGATTATTCGCCGTCATAATGCGCCACAGATTTAAGCATAGTGTGTTAATAGCGTTTTCATCAAGATTTGTACAATATAAAATCAGGCTTTCATGCTTGCTGAAATCAACCGTCGCCAATACCGGCGTTTCCGCTATGCCGGCGATATTTTTCAGGTTCGCCATGTTTATGGAAAGGGTGCGCTCGGCTTGTTTCTTTG